>JAYVBR010000208.1:0-3427 GCA_043750395.1 Bacteroidota bacterium
TCAAAAAGCATTTTTCCATCAGGATCAGAAAATACAACTTCTTGTAATTCTTTTCAAATAGCTGCTCCGAATACGCTTTTGTCAGGAATTATTTCTATCGAAAACTCGTCATTAATAGTTAGGTTTAATGTTTTTATTTTGTCTTTTGCAAGCATAATAAAATGATATTCTTTTCTTGCCATCATCGCACAACGAAAAATTAACGAATTATTTATAGTACAAATCAATTGTTTGTTTGGAGCATTTTTTATCATTTCTGCAGTAACATCATATGGAATAATAATTATTGAAGTCCAATGTATTTCGGCATCTTCAATTTTAGAAATTTTTGCTGTGAATTTCATCGTAGAATGATTATTTTTGTAAAGATAATAATTTCTTATGTCTGATTTAAACCACTTGAGTCTCGATTATAAATCTTGGATTGGCGAATTGAAACTAAAAATTCGTTCAACACAAATAAAAGCTGCAATTGCTCTCAACTCGACCTTGATTGAATTTTATTTTGAATTAGGCAAAATGATTTCCGAAAAACAATCTCATACCGCTTGGGGTGGAAAATTTTTAGAACAAATTTCTAAGGATTTGAAAGATGAATTTCCTGATATGCAAGGATTTTCCGTTACAAATTTGAGATATTGCAAATTGTTTTTTAGGTATTTTCTAATTCATCCTCAACTTGGGGACGAAATAGAAAATGCAATTCACCCTCAAGTTGGGGATGAATTTAACACATTAAAAAACAACGAATTATGGTTTGATTTTAATTTAATAAAACAAATTCCTTGGGGACATATAAAATTGATAATCGATAAAGTTAAAAATAATTCTGAAACAAGATTTTACATCCAACAAACTATAGAAAACAATTGGAGCCGAGACATTCTAGGTATTCAAATCAAGACTAAACTTTTTGAAAGACAAGGCAAATCGATTACAAATTTTAAGAATACATTGCCAGAACCTTATTCAGATTTAGCAGAACAAACGCTGAAAGATCCTTATGTGTTTGATTTTATTAGTTTAACTTCCAAAGCCAAAGAAAGAGACATCGAAAATCAATTGATAGAGCATATCAAGAAATTTCTTTTGGAATTAGGCAAAGGTTTTGCATTTGTTGGTCGACAATATCATATCGAAATTGCTGATAATGATTATTTTATAGATTTGCTTTTTTATCATATAAAATTAAAATGTTATGTAGTTATCGAAATCAAAAACAGAAAATTCATTCCAGAAGATGCAGGAAAACTCAATTTTTATTTATCGGCAGTCGATAGTTTATTAAAAGACGAAAACGATAAACAATCAATAGGTTTGCTTTTATGTAGAGATAAAAACAACATTGAGGCAGAATTTGCATTAAGAGATATGAACAAACCTATAGGAATTAGTGAATTTCAATTAACCGAAATAATTCCTGAAGACTTAAAAAGCAGTTTACCAACCATTGAAGAAATAGAAAACGAACTTAAAAGTAAATTAATATGAAAATCGCAATAGGAAACGATCACGCTGGACCAGAATATAAATTTGCAATCGTAAAAATGCTCGAGGCAAATGGTCACGATGTCACAAATTACGGAACAGATTCTGTAGATTCTGTCGATTATCCCGATTTTGGTCACGCTGTCGCAAATGATGTTAATGATATTAAAGTCGATTTCGGAATCATCATTTGCGGAAGCGGAAATGGCATTGCAATGTCGGCAAACAAACACCAAAATGTTCGTGCAGCTTTGTGTTGGACCAAAGAAATTGCAAGTTTAGCTCGGCAACACAATGATGCGAATATTATAAGTATTCCAGCTCGATTTACTTCTATTCAACAGTCTATCGAAATGGTTGATACCTTTTTGAAAACCGAATTCGAAGGCGGAAGACACGCAATTAGAGTTGGGAAAATAATGTGTCAATGAGATAATTTGACAATTAGATAATTCCTTAATTTTCTTATTATCACATTAACTATTTATTTAATTGCTATGTCACACAACCATTCACATCACGAAGTAAAAGGCAAAAACTTGCTTTTTTCTATTGTTTTAAATATTTTAATTACGGTTGCACAAGTAATTGGCGGAATATTGTCTGGAAGTTTAGCCTTAATATCAGACGCATTACACAATTTTTCAGATGTTTTAACCTTAATTTTCAGTTATATTGCAACGGTTTTATCTAAGAAAAAAGCATCTTTAAACCAAACATTTGGTTATAAACGTGCCGAAATTATTGCCGCTTTTGTTAATGCTATTTCGTTAATGATTGTTGCTATTTATTTGATATTTGAAGCTTCGCAAAGGTTTATGAATCCTGAACCAATCAAGTCTAATTTGGTTATTTGGTTGTCATTATTAGGAATTATTGTCAACGGATTATCGGCTTTATTGCTCAAGAAGGATGCGGAAGACAATTTGAATATGAAATCGGCTTATATTCATCTTTTTACTGATATGATGGCTTCGGTAGCGGTTTTAATTGGCGGAATTTTAATGAAATATTACCAAATTTATTGGGTTGATAGCGTTTTGACATTTGCAATAGCAATTTATTTAATTTACATTGGTTATGATTTATTGATTGAATCGACTAGAATCCTGATGCTTTTTACACCATCGAATATTGATATTAAAGAAATTGTTCGTGAAGTACACAAAATTTCTGGCGTTAATAAATTGCATCACATTCACGTTTGGTATTTGAACGAACACGAATTGCATCTTGAAGCACATCTTGATTGTTCTGAAGATATGAAAATGAGCGAGTTCAACATTTTATTAGAAAAAATCGAAACACTTTTATTAGTAAAATTCTCTATAAACCATATTAATATTCAACCCGAATATCAGAAAACCGATTCTAAAGATTTTATAGTACAAGACTAGTCATTGACTAAATTAATATAAATTCGGTCAACATATTGACTGAATTAATGTAAATTTAGTCAACGTACTGACTGAATTAACGTTTTTATTGTTATATTTGTACCATAAATTTCTAAATTCAAGATTATGAGTTTTTTAAATCGAGGCATAACGGACTTGTTTTATAAAAGAGTTTTACCAAACAAAGTATTGATTTTATTGGGTGCAAGACGTGTTGGTAAAACAGCATTTATAAAAAATTATCTTTCAGAAATTCCAAAATCAGAATATTTACAATTAAATGGTGAAGATATTGGCGATGCTAATTTATTAAAAGAGCGATCTGTAAACAATTATAGTCGGCTTTTGGCAAACACAAAATTATTAGTCATTGACGAAGCGCAAAATATTCCAGATATCGGAATGATTCTCAAATTAATTGTTGATTCAATTGAAGGCATAAAAATCATTGCAACCGGTTCGTCGGTTTTCGATTTGTCAAACAAACTTGGTGAACCATTGGTTGGTAGAAAAAATACCATTTATTTGTTTCCGTTTGCACA
>JAYVBR010000209.1:0-7948 GCA_043750395.1 Bacteroidota bacterium
GTTCGTGATATGTGGCTAACAGGTTTTGACGCACCTTGCTTAAATACTTTGTATGTAGATAAACCAATGACTGGTCATAATTTAATGCAAGCGATTGCAAGAGTTAATCGTGTTTTCAAGGACAAAGAAGGCGGTTTAATTGTAGATTATTTAGGAATTGCACAAGATTTAAAAAAAGCATTAAGTATTTATACATCAAGCGGTGGTAAAGGCAAAATTGAATTTAATCAAGAAGAAGCTGTTGCCAAAATGGAAGAGTTCTATGATATTGTTGTAGATTTATTTGATACATTCAATTACAAGAAAATATTTGAATTGCAAACTAGAGAAAAGCTAAATTTCATTAGAGACGCATCAGATTATATTTTAGGTAAGGATAACGGAAAAGACAGATTTAGTACAAATGTCAATAATCTTTCAAAAGCGTTTGCAATTTCAGTACCACATCCAAAAGCATTAGCAATAAGAGACGATTTGAGTTTCTTTCAAGCTATTAAATCATTAATATCTAAAATAAGGGATAGTAATAAAAAGCGAAGCGATGAAGATGTAGAAACTGCCATTAGACAAATTATTTCTAATGCACTTATCTCTACTGAAGTAATTGATATTTTTGAAGCAGCAGGTTTACAAAATCCTGAAATATCAGGATTGAATATACTTTCAGACGAATTTATGGCAGAATTAAAAGATATGCCAAGAAAAAATTTAGCTTTAGAATTATTACGAAGATTATTAAATGATGAAATCAAGAAGAGAGCATCAACAAATATAATTCAAAGCAAAAAGTTTTCTGATATGTTATCTGATGCTATAAAACGTTATCAAAACAATTCTATTACAGCCGCCGAAGTTATTGAAGAAATGATAAGAATGGCGAAAGAAATAAAAGCAGCTGACCAAAGAGGAGTAAATTTAAACCTTGATTTTCGTGAACTTGCTTTTTATGATGCTTTAGAGGTTTCAGATAGTGCAGTTAAGGTTTTAGGTGATGATATTCTAAAAGCAATTGCAAGAGAATTAGTAGAAAGTGTTCGTAATTCAGTAACTATTGATTGGGATAAAAAAGAAAGTGTTCAAGCTAAAATGAGAGTATTGATAAAACGTATTCTTAAAAAATATGGCTATCCACCAGATTTGCAAGACCAAGCAGTTAAAACTGTTTTAGAACAAGCAAAATTATTAGGCGAAGATTTTTCTGAAAAATTATAAAAAAATATTTTCGATAATTTTTATTAGTACTCAAAAAGTAAAGAGAATCAAATTTATTAAGTTTTCAATTAACATTCCCAAAATAAAATCAACTTTCGAAATAATGCCATTTAGATTTATAAAAAAGTCTAAAAAACTTAATTATTTTTTTTCAAGACAAGGATAAAAATTTTTTATGACCTTTGCTATGGAATATTTTTTTGACCAAGGATTAGTAAAAAAGAAAAAGTTTTTAGATTATTTTATATGTCTAAATATTATAAAATAATTGTGGAAATAAAACCTTTTTTTGTCATTTCGACGATAGGAGAAATCTCACAATGTGAGTAACTAATAAATTTCTAATATCGTCGAAATGACAAAATCTAGTTGAGATTGTAAAAATCTACATCATTCTATTACAAAACCTATTTAATTAATTTTTTCAAAAAATTTAAAAAAATTCGTGGAGAATATCGGATTCGAACCGACCACCTCTTGCCTGCCAGGCAAGCGCTCTAGCCAAATGAGCTAATCCCCCAAAGTTATGCAAATATATAAAATTTGTTGGGTTTTCAAGAAATTCTTTAAAAAACTCCTCAATTAATCTGTTAAATATTAAAAATCAAATGTTTAAATTGAAAATTTAACTTTTTTAAGTAAATTAATTGTAAAAAATTTCGTAATATTGTTATCTATTTAATTAAAAATAAAAAACCATGAAAAAAATTATTTTAATGCTATTTGCATTTACAACAGCTTGTACTTTATTTGCCCAAACTATTGTTAGCACAACCCCAAGAAACAAGAAAATTGTTCTTGAAGAATTTACTGGAGTCAATTGCGTTTTTTGTCCTCAAGGACATACTATTGCAAACAATATGAAAATTGCCAATCTAGAAAATGTTTTTTTAATCAATATTCACGTTGGTGGATATGCAACCCCTGGTGCAGGACAGCCTGATTTTAGAACTCCTTTTGGTAACGCAATTGCGGGTCAATCAGATTTAACGGGTTATCCAGCTGGTACAATTAACAGACAGGTTTTCCAAAATGCTATGACTGCCGGAGGAACCGCAATGGGAAGAGGCGATTGGGCTGCAGCTGCATCTCAAGCTCTTACAGAAAGTTCCTATGTGAACGTTGGCACAACTTCAAGTATTGACGCTGTTACAAGAATTTTAACAGTTAACGTTGAGGCTTATTACACGGGAAACAGTCCAGTAGCAACTAACAAATTAAATGTTGCTTTTTTACAAAATAATACATTAGGTGCACAGACAGGTGGTGGGTTAGGTAATAATTATGAACACCAACACCGTTTAGTTAATATGATAACTGGACAATGGGGAGATGATATTACAACCACTACTGTTGGAACTTTAGTTACAAGAACTTATACTTATACAATTCCTGCATCTTACAATTTAATTAATGCAGTAATAGGAGATTTCGAAGTAGTTGCATTTGTTTCTGAAGGAAATCAAAAAATAATGAGTGGTGCAGAGTCAATACCAACTTATAGTGGTTTAACTCCGAATGAGATTCAGGTTAAAAAAGTAGAACCTATTGTTGCTCAATGTGCATCAACTGGTACATTAAGTCCAAAAATCAATATTAAAAATAACGGTCAAAACCCGTTGACGAATCTTGCTATTAATTATTCTGTAAATTCTGGAACCACGCAAACTTACAATTGGACAGGAAACCTTGCAACTTTCAGTAGTCAAAATATCACTTTAGACCCTATTGCTTATACAATTTTAGCTAATAATACATTGAATGTCACAATTCCATCAGATGATTTAAATACCAATAATTCTGGAAGCGGAACATTTACCAAAGCTGTTGAAACTCAATTTTCAAATATTAAAATTAAGATAACATTAGATCCTTATGGTAGCGAAACATCTTGGGTGTTAAAAAATTCTACAAATGCAATTGTTGCACAAAGCCCAGTTTACGTTGACGCACCACAAGGCTCGACGGGAACATATCCTCAACCAGATATTGATTTAACTTTACCATTAGATTGTTATAATTTTGTAGTTTCAGATACTTATGGCGACGGAATGAGTCCAGGTAATTTTAAAGTCTTTGCGAACGGAGTTCAAATTCCAGGTATTAGCGGTGGTACATTTACAAATAGTATTACAAAGTCTTTTGCCGTGATTCAAAGTTTAAGCACATCAGATTTTTCAAAAAATAAATTCTCTGTTTACCCAAATCCATCAAATGGATACTTGAAAATTCAAACAGAATTACCTGTAAATATATCATTAATTGATATTTTAGGAAAAGTTGTATTTACTGCAACCAATGTTTCTAATCAAAGTGAGTTAAACCTGACTTCTTTACAAAAAGGATTTTATTTAGCCAAAATTACAGGAGAGAATTTTAATTATTCTGAGAAATTAATCTTAAATTAAAAAAATGAAAATTATTTTTCTCACCCTAATTAATTTGGTGTCCTTTTTATCTTTTTCACAAGTATCTTTAAAAAAACTTGACGGTACTCCTATAAATGATAACGATATTATAGTATTTTCCGAATTAACTGATCCAGAATCTTATCTTGGTTTGAAGATTTTTAACTCATCAAATCAAAATATTACTGTCAAAATAAAAGTTGTGTCAATTGAAAACTCAAATGCTTTAAATCTGCAATTGTGTATCAGTCCTATTTGTGTTCCTGAAATAGCAGTTGGAAACTCTTATCCTACAGATGGTTCTATAATTCCTGCAAATGGCAGAAATGGAAATTTCGATCATTTTATAAATATGAATTCGGGAATTGTTGCAGGACAAAATGTTAATTATGTTTTTAAGTTGTATATGGTTAACAGTACAAATATTGAAATTGGTAATTCTGTAACGTTTACTTATCGATACACACCAGCCTTAAGCACTTCAGATTTTAGTCAATTAGCGTCTATTGGCATAAATCTAAAAAGTACTACTGCGGTTAATAGTCTTGAGTTTACATCTATTGATGCAGTTTCATCAGAAATTTATGATTTGACGGGTAAACAAGTTTTTTTTAATAAAGAAATGAAAGTAGGAAACCAATCTATTGATGTTTCTAATTTATCATCAAATATTTATTTAGCTCAATTTACAACATTAAATGGTAAAAAGGCAACAATTAAGTTTATAAAAAACTAAAACGTAATTAGTTTAAATTAAAAATCCCGAATATTTTCGGGATTTTTTTTTATGTCTTTTAATTTATAATTTTGGTTATTTTTTAGAAAGTTTTGGATTTTCATAATTTGGTTACTAATTTGTAATTTCGACAATAAGAGAAATATCATTAGTCGGTCGATTTATGTGATTTCTCCTATCGTCAAACCCGAGCCTGAAAGTGCGACTGGCGAAGAAAAGTCCGAACTGGCGAAGCAATGACAAGTAGAAGTTTTTTTTAATGAAATAAAGAGTTTGAAATACCAACGTTATTATAAAACATAACCATAATTTTTTAAAAACTAGTATTTAAAGATAGTGATAATCCGCTACTTGTTGGCACATTTCTGCAAACGCCACCAACACAAACCAATCCGCCGCGCTGACGCCCGAAATTCAATGCAATTCTTGTTGATTTTTGACGGTATGCACCACCAATATTATAATAATGGTTTTGATAATAATCTAAATTATTGCCATAATTGTATAAATCAGAAATATAAAAAGATGCTTTTGAGTTTAAATTGAATTCGGTTGTTAATCCTGCCCAATTTTTTTTGTCATAATCGGCCCATAAATGTTCAGCTACAAACCGAATTGAACGTTTTGGCGATAATTTATAGGTTGCTTCGGCTCCGACAATAGATGTTTTTACTTCTCCAGATGCATCTTCAATTAATTTTCTGTTATAATATTGATTGATGTAACTAAAAACAAATTGCAACCTGTTATTCCATTTTTTGGTTATTTCAATATTATAATCCGAATAATATCGTTTTCCGAAGCCCAGAAAATCGGTTTCATAATTTTGAGGATTAAAAATAAAAAATTTTCCGCCCAGTGCATTCCAATTCGAAAAATTCAGCGCAACTTTCATTCCGTTTTTTCCACCTAATGCAGTTTCTTTTTGAATGTCATAAAAAACATCAATTTGTCCACCAATTTCTCCAACTTTTACTTTAGATTCGTCTTCAAGAAAAACGTTAGGTTGCGATTGATATACATAAATATTTGCTAAATTAAGATGTTGTTGCTTGGTCAAACTCGGAATAAAATTCATAATTCTATCATTAAAAGTATTTCCTTTTGCAGAACGTTCAGAAAAAAAACTCATATTTTCTAATCGCCGAAAAGTGGCGTCAATACCAAATCCTTTTTTAGAAAAACCAGTGTTTATAAGCAATGCCTTTCCTGGTTTTATAAACCTATTGTCAATTTGGCCTTCGGCTTGAACGACAGCATCATTAGATTTATAATCATATTCAGACGATAAATAATAAGAATTGTATGTAAAATTAAACCGTCCTGAAAAACCATTAGTTAAATCGTTGAAATTTTGGTTAATAATTTTTAATTTTTCATCTCGTCCAACATAAGTCATGCCGAGGGAAAGTTCAGTTTTTTTAAATTTAAAAAGCTCTGATATTCCAATTTCTAAATCCGAACCATATATTGTACTATTTGCCACTTCAAAACCTGTTCTTTGTTTTCCATAAATCGATTTTAATGTCAAATAATTTGTTGGTTTAAAAATTATTCTTCCACCTCGAAGTGCATTGTTGATTCCTAAAGCGCGATCTTCCCAGCTTCGATAAAGCAAACCACTGCCAAATTGCTCATAAAAATAACCGGCTGTAACATCAATTTTTTCATTTTTGTAATTTAAAAAATAAGTTGCAACATTGTTTTTTTTGTATTTTGGGTTGTAATTTAATAAGGCTTCATTTTGATAAGATTCGCCTTGAATGCCAACAGACCAATCTTTATTTTTATAGTTTAGAAACAAATAATTGTTAGACCGCAAAGGATTTTCTGGTTGAATTGTCGAATTGTTAAATTCGTCTTTTAAGCCTTCATCATTGATATACCACTGAGAACTAGATTCAAATCCGCCAAAGAAATTTCCTTTTTCTTGAGCTTTTACTAAGAATGAAACTAAAATTAATACAATTGTTATTTTGAGCTTCATCGATTATAAAGTTTTCAATTTTTCGAATAATTCCAATTCATTTCCTGGAACATACCCATTTTGAATATGAACTATTTGATTGTTTTTTACAACAATTGTATATGGAATATTTGCTATTGAAAGTGCTCTTTTAAAATCTTGATTTAAGTCCATCAAAATTCTATAATCCCAACCTTTGCCATTTACCAATGGTTTAACACGTTTTTGAGTTCGAGCATCATCTGTAGAAACTGCAATTATTTCAAAATTAACTGTTTTTTTCCAATCTACCTGCAAATCATTCAATTCATCTAACTCATTTATACATGGACCGCACCAAGTTGCCCAAAACGAAAAAACATATAATTTGTCTTTTTCAGAAAAATCATTTTTTAGTGAAACTTGTTTTCCATCTGTTGAATTTAAATTTAAATCAGGTAAAGATTTTTGACCAATTAGGTTGAATGATATAAAAAGAAATAAAAGAACTAATTTTTTCATGTTAAATATTATTATTGTTACAAATTAATAAATAATTAAGCGAATTATAAAGCTTTTTTTAGTTTATTTGTATTTAATTATTATTACAAATTTTCGAATTATGAAAAACAACCTATTTGCCTCGTTTTTTTTGATTTTTATATTGGCATTAACGTCTTGTAGTGAGACAGTTATAATAAAAGAAGTAGCCGATTCTAGCGTGACTGCTCCAGAAGTTTCTGGATATTTCAAGAAACGTGTTTTAATAGAAGATTATACAGGTACTTGGTGTGGCAGTTGCACAAGAGTTGCTCACGCAATTAACCTTGTGGACGCCCAAACCGATAAAGCAGTAGTTGTTGCAATTCATAGTGGCAATGACCCGTATAATTTTGCAGCAATCGCTCCTCTTAAAAACCTAATTTCACCAAATAGTGCATTAGCATTACCAGTTTCGAGATTAAATCGAATTATAAAATGGTCGTATCCAGAAACAATCAATATTAAAGAAGTAGTAGATTTAACTGGAAACAATTCAGGTCTTGGTTTAGCAATGAATTCTAAAATAGAAAGTGGCACTTTAAACGTTGAGGTTAAAATAAATTTTGCACAAGCCGAATTTTCTAATTTGAAACTGGTTGTTTGTTTATTAGAAGACAAATTGATTTACAAACAATCCAATTATACCGATTTTTTTAATGCTGTTAACCCAATTCTAGATTTTGAACACAATCATGTGTTAAGAAACAGTTTGACAGATATTCTTGGTGATAAAATTTCAGATAATATTTCAGTAAATCAAGTAATTACTAAAAAATTTAATTTACCAGTTCCTTCAAATATTGCAAATAAAGAAAATATTTCATTTGTAGCATTTGTAGTAGGAGAAGACAATAAAGTCATTAATGTTCGAGCCAGCAAAATTAATGAGAATCAAGTTTTCGAACAAAATCTATAATTATATTTTTTAATGAACAAAATCAGAATTACAAAACAATTTTCTTTCGAAACAGGTCATGCACTTTATGGTTATGACGGCAAATGCAAAAACGTGCACGGTCACAGTTACAAACTTTCGGTAACTGTAATCGGAACACCAATAACCGATAGAAATAATGTAAAGTACGGAATGGTAATCGATTTTAC
>JAYVBR010000210.1:0-3416 GCA_043750395.1 Bacteroidota bacterium
CATTTGGTAATATCCAAAATTTTGTCCCACATTTTCGGAATATGAAAACCAAGGGCATTGCGGTTTTCAAGTTCGACTTCGCTTTCAATTTCTTCTTGCGTCATCCAACGCGCGTTCGAAAAACCAAATTCCATTTTGTTTCTGTAAAAAAACTTTTTCTCAGAACCCAAAATAGCTTCCATTTCTGGCAATTCGACTTTACCGATGCGTTGCAAATGATTCAAAACCTCGTTTTGTTTGTAATAAAGCTGTTGCTCGTACTTCATATTCTGCCATTTGCAACCGCCACAAACTCCAAAATGTTCGCAAATTGGTGCTACTCGATGCTCAGAAAATTCGTGAAATTTGACTGCTTTTCCTTCATAATAAGCTTTTCGTTTCTTGAAAGTTTGCACATCGACCACATCGCCAGGCACAACATTTGGAATAAAAACCACTTTGCCGTCTGGTGCTTTGGCAACCGAAACACCTTTGGCACCAGCATCGAGCACTTTTATTTGATGAAAGACAACTTTGTCTGTATTTTTCTTACTCATATTGCAAAAATAAGTTTTTGGAGGGATTATTGAATGTATTTATGGAAATATTCTGAAATTTAATTTTGGAATATGGATTTTTGGGGAATTATGGTATATTTGGAGTAAAAGAAGTGTATTTATGAAGCCCAAGTTAATTTTAGATTTAGAAAATGATTTAAACATATTATTATTTGACAATAAAGAAAATGCAAGTTTTGATATTTGGACAAAGTATAACACTTTTGAATTAAATGATAGAAATGAAGTTATTACATTAGATTTAAGCGAATTAAAAGGAAAAGATTTTAGTTTCTTAGATGAATTTCGAACTTTGACATCTTTGGATTTAAGTAGTTGTGAAATTAAAAATTTATCATTTATTAAGAATCTAAAAAACATTAAGATTCTTAATTTAAGTAATAACCAAGTTAGTGATTTATCAATTTTAATAAATTTTGATAAATTAGAAGAATTAGATTTAACTCAAAATTTGGTTTCAGATTTTAATTATTTAACTAAACTTTTAAACCTAAAAACATTAAAATTCGGAAAGAATCCTTGTCTTAATAATTCTTTCTTAAAAGATATTAAGAACTTAATAAATTTAGATATTAGTTATTTAAGTAGTTATAATTATAGACCAAATTATAATTTTCTAAAGTCACTTCCAAATATTGAAGGATTAACTTTGATGTTTAATGATCTTGAAGATGTTTCTTTTTTATCTAATTCAAAAAAATTAAAAACACTAAATTTAGTTCATAATAAAATAGTTGATATCTCTGTTTTGAGTGAATTAAAATTTCTTAAAAAATTATGGCTTCAAGACAATAAAATTCTTGACATTTCATCTTTAAAACTTTTGAACCAATTAAACTATTTGGATTTATCAATAAATAATATTCATGATATTTCTCCTCTTAAAGATTTAAATAAATTAAACAAATTAAAAATAAACAATAATCAAATATCAGATATTTCGGATATATTAAAGCTTGAATCCTTAAAAAATGTAGTATTAAAAGGTAATAAAAAAATAGAAATAGATTTTCCCACATCAGTAATCGAAGCAGGTTGGGAAGCCATAAAGCAGTTTTCTGAAAAGTCAAAAGAATCTGTTCTTTTTAGAAATGTAAAAGTTCTATTATTAGGTAATCCAAATATCGGTAAGACAAACCTTTTAAACTATCTTGAAACCAATCGAGTTACTCTAAACAATGATTTAACTCATGGAGTTGTTTATAAAAACGTTTACATCAATGAAACCAATTTTCATATATGGGATTTTGGTGGTCAGGAATATTTTCATGCAACACATAAATTATTTTTTAGTCCAGATGCATTAAACATAGTAATTTGGGGTAAAGACATTCCTAGAAACGATAATAAAGTTGAAAATGAATTTTATGATTTGAATTACTGGCTAAGAACTATAGAACAATTAAATAGTAAATCCTTAAAAGAAGAGGTTTTACTTGTAGAAAATAAAATTGATTTGAATAATCCTATAAATAAGGAAACAAGTTTAAATCAAATTGATTTAGGTAAAAAATTTCCAACTTTGAATTTGAATTATTCAAATATGAGTTTGTTAAACTTAAATCGTGTAGATATTTTCAAAGAACTTTTTTTTGAAATTTCTAATAAAATAATCTCAAAATTTAATTATCCACAATTCTATGAAGTTTTTTGGAAAAGAATTAAAGCGATTAATAAAGATTTTGTTACAGTTGAAGAAATCAATAATCGTGATAATAATGAAAACGTAATAGCAGCATTGAAAGTATTTCATAATATGGGAATACTTTTGTATTTTTCTGAATTGATACCCAATAAAGTTTTTATTGAGCCTCAAGTCTTGTTAAATCTCTTATACAAACAAGTTTTAAGTAAAGATAAAAAGGAAAAATTAACAAAAACTGAAATTTCAAAAGCAATTTTAAATAATTCATTAGAACTGAATGTTGAAGATGTAATTAGTTTATTAAAACATTTTGATTTAGTTTTTGAGATTAATGAAGAAAAAGAAACATATTTTATTCCTCAATATTTAAATGAAATTAACCCATATATAACTGACTTTGAAAATGAAATGTTTACAGGATGCAACGTAAAAATCGTTGCAGACAATTATTTAATGAGCCTAGTTATGCTCAAAATATTTACAAGATTTGGAAATTTAGTTAGTGGTGAAAATAATAAATATAGATTTTGGAATAATGGAATAATCATAAAAAAAGATGATTCTACAACTATGATTAAATTTGTTAGAGAAAAACAAACTATTGAATTATATCAGGACAAACTAGATAAGAATTATAAATTACAAAAAGAAATTGTTGATTTTATTTTAGACTTACCAGAAGATTTTAGTTTACCAAAAAGAAATCTAAAAACTCAGGAAAGATTAAGAGAAATTGATTTAACGTTTGAAATTAGTAATGATTACTTTGAAAATATGAATAATAATACTTGGTTTCCAAATATTAACCCTATACCATTAAAAGATGAAATTTTTACATTTAGTAAATTTGAACCATCAATATATCAAAAATTAAAATACAAATTAATATCTAATCGTTCAATTAATGAACAGTATAATTGGGGTTCAAATTACTTTTCTGTTTTTGTAAGTGTTAATAATGAATATTTTGTCAATTGGAAAGATTTGAATGATAATATAGAAATCGGAAAAATAAAAACTATTAATTCAACTGATTTAGAAAAAATTGAAAAAGTTGTAAATTTTAAAAGATTTTTAGATATTTATGAAGAAAAAGTTAAACAAGTTGATACTATGACGGAAAAAGAAAATAATAAACAAGTGACAAACAATTTTAATGGAACAGTTAATATTGGAAATCTTGGAGATAATGGAAAAATTGATGAATTTAAAGT
>JAYVBR010000211.1:0-7921 GCA_043750395.1 Bacteroidota bacterium
TCATTTTCTTGAAAAAATCACTTTCTCATTAAAAACAACAATCGAAATCAAAATCAATAAATAAGAAATTATTTGTGCCGAATTGACTTCTTCCTTGAAATAAAAAACGGCCAGAAAAAAATGAATCAAAGGATTCGTGTACATCAAAATGCCAACTGCCGACGAATTCATTCCTTTTAAGGCATATAAATTCAAAAAAAGTGGAATAATTGTAAAAACAATCACAATTATCAGTAACAACCAATAAAAAATAGTTTCACTTGGCATTGCGCCACTATAATTTGGAAAAAACGGCAAAATCACCAAAGATGCAATCAACATTTGAACAGTCAAAATCACAAATCGATCAAACTGATTGTTTTTGCGTTGACTAATTAAATAGAAAGCAAACGAAAGAGCGATTGTCAAACTATAAAACAAATCTTTCAAATGTCCGTAAGACAATATACCACAACTAATTACGCATAAAAAAACTGAAAACCATTGCCAACGACTTAGTTCTTCTTTCAATATAAAGAAAGCCAAAATAGTTGTCAAAATCGGGCAAATCATATAGGCAAACGATGCTGATTGCAAACTAACGTGATTGATGGCATAAATAAACAAAAACCAATTGGCAATGAGTAAAAAACCACCAAAAACAGTCAAAAATAAGGATTGAAATTTTTGTTTGGATTCAAGTTTTTGAAATGACAAATAATCGTTTTGAACTACTTTTTTTCTAAAAAGTAAATTGATTAGTAACAAAAAAATGGTTGCCAAAAACACACGATAAAACAAAATATCAAGCGATGGATAATTTTTTAATGGTTTTAAAGCCAAACTAAAAAATCCCCAAATTATGAATGATGAAAGCGCAGAAAGAAAGTATTTGTTTATTTGCATTTTAAAAATTTATTGTTGGTTCAAAAACTCAATTAGTTGTTTTGTTGCTTTGCCACGATGGCTAATTTCGTTTTTCAATTCTAAAGAAATTTCTGCAAATGTTTCATTAAAACCTTCAGGTCGAAAAATTGGATCATATCCAAATCCACCGTTTCCTGATTTCTGATTGGTAATTTCGCCTTTTGCAATTCCAGTAAATAAATATTGTTTACCTTTTAGGTTCAAGCAAATTACCGTTTTGAATTGTGCCTTTCTATTGGATTTATTTTCAAGATTTGATAATAATTTATCCATATTCTCATCAGCGTTTCTTTGTTCGCCAGCATATCTAGCCGAAAAAACGCCTGGTTCATTGTTTAAACTTTCGACTTCAAGTCCAGTATCATCAGCAAAACAATCAAATCCATATTTTTCAAGAACATAATTTGCTTTTTGAATGGCATTTCCTTCAATTGTATCGGAAGTTTCTGGAATATCTTCCAAGCATCCAATTGATTCTAAACTAATAATTTCAATATTTTTCGGCAACATCGATTGAATTTCTATAATTTTATTAGGATTGTTTGTTGCGAATACAATTTTCATAATTTTATTTTTTATTTACAAAGTTAGTATTTTTGATTGTAAACTTTAACAAAAAATTCCCAACCATTCAACCATTCAAGTCATTGACAAATTGATTATCTTTGCAAATATTCAAATTTTGCTATGATTCATCAAGATATTTCTAAACTCGAACCTAAGAAAAACATAATCATTAAAGGAGCACAGATTCACAACCTGAAAAACCTTGATGTTGCTATTCCAAGAAATAAATTGGTTGTAATAACTGGACTTTCGGGTTCAGGAAAATCTAGTTTAGCATTCGACACTTTATACGCCGAAGGGCAACGTCGATATGTCGAAAGTTTATCAAGTTATGCACGACAATTCTTGGGACGATTAGACAAACCCAAAGTCGAATATATAAAAGGTATTGCACCAGCAATTGCAATCGAACAAAAAGTAAACACAACAAATGCCCGTTCGACAGTTGGAACTTCAACCGAAATTTATGATTATCTAAAATTACTTTTCGCAAGAATTGGCAAAACCTATTCGCCAGTTTCTGGAAAAGAAGTCAAAAAAGATACAGTTACCGATGTTGTAACCAATGTAAAAACTTTCGAAATCGGGAGCAAATGGTTGCTACTTTCGCCAATTCATCTCGAAGAAGGTCGAAAACTTGAAGATAAACTAAAAGTACTTTTGCAACAAGGTTTCGCTAGAATATTAGTAGATAACGAAATGATTCGGCTCGATGAAGATTCTATAAAAAATGTTGCAACTTCTAAAAAGAAAAAAACAGCAATTCTACTTATTATAGATAGAATTGTGGTTCCAGTTCTTGATGAAACTTCCGAAGATTTCTACAATCGATTGTCCGATGCTGTTCAAACTGCTTTTTTTGAAGGAAAAGGCGAATGTTATCTTCAAGATTTGAATGACAATAAACGTTTTCCATACAGCAATAAATTCGAATTAGACGGCATTAATTTCCCAGAACCAAATGTGCATTTGTTTAGTTTCAATAATCCTTATGGTGCTTGTCCAACTTGCGATGGCTATGGAAATGTAATCGGAATTGATGAAGAATTAGTAATACCAAACACAGCTTTATCGATTTTTGAAAATGCCATTTTTCCTTGGCGTGGCGAAAGTATGGGTTATTATCGGGACGAATTGGTTAATAAAGCTTATAAGTTTGATTTCCCGATTCATAAACCTTATTTCGAATTGACCGATGCACAAAAAGAATTGGTTTGGACAGGAAATTCACTTTTTCAAGGTTTGAATGATTTTTTCAAAGATCTCGAAGCTAAAAATTATAAAATTCAAAATCGGGTAATGTTATCAAGATATCGTGGCAAAACCAAATGTCATTCTTGCAAAGGAAAAAGATTAAGAATCGAAGCATCTTACATAAAAATCGACGGAAAAACAGTTTCTGATTTGGTCGATTTGCCAATTATTAAATTAATTCCGTTTTTTGATAATTTAAAACTTTCTGATTATGATGCTGTTGTTGCAAAAAGATTGTTAATCGAAATCAAAAACCGATTAGCTTTTTTATCAGAAGTTGGTTTAGATTATTTGACATTAAACCGAAATTCTGCAACACTTTCTGGTGGCGAATCACAACGTATTAATTTGGCAACTTCGCTAGGAAGTTCGTTGGTTGGTTCAATGTATATTCTTGATGAACCAAGCATTGGTTTACATCCAAAAGATACTGAAAAACTAATAAAAGTTTTAGTTGCTTTGCGTGATTTGGGCAACACCGTTATTGTTGTCGAACACGACGAAGATATTATGAAACAAGCCGATATGATTATTGATATTGGTCCAGAAGCAGGAACTTTTGGTGGCGAATTAGTCGCTCAAGGCACATTCGAAGAAATCTTAAAATCAGATTCGTTGACGGCGCAATACTTGAATGGAAAAATGGAAATTGCAACGCCAAAAAAACGCAGAAGTTGGAAACAATATATAGAAATTATTGGTGCTCGCGAGAATAATCTTCAGAACGTAACTGCTAAATTTCCATTAGAAGTTTTAACGGTAATTACTGGTGTTTCTGGTTCTGGAAAAAGTACATTGGTCAAAAAAATCTTGTTTCCAGCAATGCAAAAAAAGATTGATGGAGTAGGAGAGAAGGCTGGTCAATTTACCGATATGCAAGGTTATTATCATAAAATTCAACATATCGAATATGTAGACCAAAACCCAATTGGTCGCAGTTCACGCTCTAATCCAGTTACTTATATTAAGGCTTATGACGATATTCGAGAATTATATGCAAAGGAAAAACTTTCAAAAATTCGAGGTTATCAAGCCAAACATTTTTCGTTCAATGTAGATGCTGGTCGTTGCGAAATTTGCAAAGGCGAGGGCTCGATAAATGTCGAAATGGTTTTTATGGCTGATGTTTCTTTGCCTTGCGATGCTTGTAATGGCAAACGTTTTCAGAAGGAGGTACTGGAAATTTCGTTTGCTGGAAAAAATATTTATGAATTATTAACTTCAACTGTTGATGACGCTTTGGCGTTTTTTAAAGAAAACAATCAGACTAAAATCGTTCAAAAGCTGCAACCTTTGCAAGATGTTGGATTAGGATATGTTCAATTAGGACAATCGTCAAGTACACTTTCGGGTGGCGAAGCGCAGCGTATAAAACTCGCATCGTTTTTAGTAAAAGGCACGACTAAAGAAAAAGCATTGTTTGTTTTCGATGAGCCAACAACTGGTTTGCATTTTCACGACATCAAGAAATTACTGGCTTCATTTGATGCTTTAATCGAAAAAGGACATTCAATAATCGTAATTGAACACAATCTCGATATGATAAAATGTGCCGATTGGATTATTGATCTTGGCCCAGAAGGTGGCGAAAATGGCGGTCAAATTCTAGCATTTGGAACACCTGAAGAAGTTGCAAAAAACAAAAAATCTATAACAGGAAAATATTTGAAGGAGAAATTATAAATAGTATTAAAATCCACTTGACTTAAATATTCGTATCTTGATTATAGGATTCAAAAATAAATAATGCTTAAAAAAATTTTACAATATCTTTATATATTTTTAAGCATTTTTCTTTATGGATTTATTGCTTTTGGATTACAACGTACAGATTTTGTCTTATTATTAATTTCGTTTGCAGGATTGTTTTTTTGTTATTACAAATTGGTTGTCGAATTCAAAGAAAATTTAAAATTATTATTATTTTCAACAATAGCTTTTCGGCTTGTTTTTGGTTGGGTATTGCCGAACTTATCACAGGATTTTTATAGATTTATTTGGGATGGTCGATTAATAATTCAAGGTTTAAATCCTTATTTAGATTTACCAAAAAACCTGATTCAAAATCCAGATTTTCATCTGAATCAAATTAAAGAATTATTTGCAGGAATGGGAAATCTTTCGGCAGAACATTATTCTAATTATCCTCCAATCAATCAGTTGTGTTTTTCGATTGCAGGTTTTTTTAGTTCGAATTCTATTTTTGGAGCTGTTGCAGTTTTTAGAATTTTGATGATTTTTGCCGATTTAGGAACCTTGTATTTTGGACGAAAATTGCTTAAAAATATTGGTTTAGAACAGTCACAAATATTTTGGTATTTGTTAAATCCATTAGTAATTTTAGAACTTTCAGGAAATTTGCATTTCGAAGGAATTATGCTTTTTTTCTTTGTTTTGTGTATGTATTTGTTGCAACAAAATCATTGGAAAACTGCAGCTTTAGTATTATCAATTTCTATTTCGGTTAAACTTTTACCTATTTTATTATTACCAATTTTCTATAAATATTTAGGTTTCAAGAAATCGATTGTTTTTTATTTGATAGTTATTTTATCAAATATTTTGTTTTTCATACCTTTTTTATCCAATGAATTGTTTCAAAATTATTCAGAAACTATTGGACTTTGGTTTACCAATTTCGAATTCAATGCAAGTATTTATTATATTATTAGATATATAGGTTTCCAAATTTACGATTATAATATCATTCATTCTGTTGGGAAAATCATTCCAATTCTGATAATTTTAATCATAATTCACAAAGCATTTTTTGCTAAAAACAAAACTGAAATCGATTTATTCAATTCGTTTTTAATAGTTTTAAGTGTATATTTTTTTACCGCCACAACCATTCATCCTTGGTATATTGTTAATTTAGTGTTAATCTCGGTTTTTACCAAATATAAATTTACTTTTTACTGGAGTTTCTTAATAATTTTGAGTTATTTTGCATATTCAAATGCACAATTTAAAGAAAATTATTATTTGATTTTTATTGAATATGCAATTGTTTATTTTGTATTTTTATGTGGTTTAAGAAGAAATTATTCAAATTCAGTTAAATCAATCCGATTATCAAAATGAAAAAGTTTATTTTAATTTTTATAATGACTTTTAATTGTTATTCTCAAAAAACAATTCCTGAAGTTTTGAAGCAATTCAATAACAATTCTGTTAGCTACATAACTGTAAATGAATTAAAAGCCAAACAAAACTTTATTCTTTTAGATGCTCGAGAAGAAGCAGAATTTAATGTGAGTCATATTAAAAATGCGCAATTTGTGGGTTTCGATTCATTCAATGCTAAAAAAATTAGAAAAAATTATCAAAACATTAACGCAACCATTGTTGTATATTGTGCTCTTGGAGTTAGAAGCGAAAAGATTGGCGCAAAACTTTTGAAAATGGGTTACAAAAATGTTTTAAATCTTTATGGTGGAATTTTCGAGTGGAAAAATCAAAATTTTCCCGTTTTTGATTCCAACAATAAAGAAACAGAAAATATACACGCTTTTTCTAAAGAATGGAGTCAATATTTGCTAAAAGGCAATAAAATTTATTGAATTTTTTTTAAAGCACATAAGTATTATAAAAAAAATATAAATTTTGGATTTTAAATATTCATTTTTGCAATTACTTAAATGAACTTCTGTGACTTATATGTTTTAGAATTTATAATCTCACTTAAATTAATTTATATTATTTATATGTTTTAAAATTTATAATCTCACTTAAATGAACTTCTGTGACTTATATGTTTTAGAATTTATAATCTCACTTAAATTAATTTATTTATTTTCTCTCAATGTTTAATATGCTAACTAAATTGTTTAGTTTCGTAAAAAATACAAAATCATAATATTCTTTTAAAATATGCACAACGATTTAATTTTAATATTTACAAGAAATCCTGAATTGGGAAAAGTAAAAACCAGACTTGCAAAAGGAATTGGCGAAAAGAATGCCTTGGAAGTTTATGAGATTTTATTGAACCATACCAATCAAATTGTTAAAGAAGTTTCGGTTTCTAAACGCGTTTTATATTCCGAAGAAATAAATCGTGACGATATTTGGGACAACACGATTTATCAAAAAAAGACACAATTTGGTAACGATTTAGGTGCCAGAATGCGAAATGCTTTCGCTGATGGTTTCGAAGAAGATTATAAAAAAATTGTCATTATTGGCACCGACTTGTACGATTTAGAAGCTTCGGATATTGAAAATGCATTCGAAAAACTTGATTATCACGACATTGTTGTTGGTCCAGCCGACGATGGTGGTTATTATTTGTTAGGATTAAAATACATTCCAAAAGGAATTTTTATTAATAAACATTGGGGAACAAGTTCTGTTTTAAGCGATACAATCGACGATATTGAAGGATTGAATTTTCATTTGTTAAAAACCAAAAACGATATTGATACCATAAATGACATTAAAAAAATACCAGAATTTCAAAAATACATTTAAAAATAATGACTTTAGAATTACAAAAACAAACCATCGATTTTTTAATTAAAAAAGGTTTTAATAATCCTGAAATAGGAATCGTTCTCGGAACTGGTTTGGGTCAATTGGTCAATCATATTGATGTTATTAAAGAAATTAATTATTCAGAAATTCCAAATTTTCCAGTTTCAACTGTCGAGTTTCATTCAGGAAAATTAATTTTTGGAATCCTAGAAAATAAAAAAGTAGTCGTTATGCAAGGACGATTTCATTTGTATGAAGGCTATTCTTTGCAAGAAATCACGTTTCCAATTCGAATTTTGAAACAACTTGGTATTCACACTTTATTATTGTCGAATGCAGCTGGCGGAATTAATCTAAATTTCAAAAAAGGCGATTTAATGTTAATCGAAGACCATATTAATTTTCAAGGTGGATCGCCATTGGCGTTTAAAAATGTTTCAGATTTTGGCGAACGTTTCACTGATATGTGTGAACCTTATGATTTAGATTTGAGAAATTCGATTATTCAAATTGCTAAAAATCATAATATTACACTTCATAAAGGCGTTTATGCAGCCGTTGTTGGGCCGCAATTAGAAACCAAAGCAGAATATAGAATGCTTAAAACATTGGGTGCCGATGCAGTCGGAATGAGTACTGTTCCTGAAGTCATAGTTGCTAATCATTTGAATTTAAAAGTTTTAGCAGTTTCGGTTTTAACAGATGAATGCAATCCCGA
>JAYVBR010000212.1:0-3404 GCA_043750395.1 Bacteroidota bacterium
ATTTTTCTGGATACTCTGATATTGCTTTGGGAACAGCAAGACTTTTTGGCATAGATTTATTGAGAAATTTTGCTTTTCCATATTTTTCTAGAGATATTGCAGAATTTTGGAGACGTTGGCACATATCACTATCATCGTGGTTTAAAGATTATTTATACATTCCGTTAGGAGGGAGCAAGGGCGGAACTTGGATGAAAGTTAGAAATACTTTTATAATATTTTTAGTAAGTGGTTTTTGGCACGGAGCCAATTGGACATTTATTGTTTGGGGACTTTTGCATGCACTATACATTATGCCGTCAATTGTTTTTAATACTAATAGAAATAATTTAGAAATTGTTGCCCAAGGAAAATCATTACCAAGTTTTAAAGAATTTTCCTCGATGGTTTTAACATTTACTTTAGCAGTATTTGCTTGGATATTTTTTAGAGCAGAAAGTATGGAGCATGCAATAAGTTTCATAACAAGAATTTTTACAAATCCAGATCATTTAACAGATTTAAAAGTTAAAGGAAATTTAATATTTTTAATTTTATTTTTATTGATAATCGAATGGCATGGACGCGAACAACAATTCGGTCTAGCTAAAATTGGTTTAACTTGGAAAAAACCATTTCGATACATTTTGTACTCAACTCTTATAATAACTTTATTTTGGTTTGGTGGAAATGAACAACAATTTATTTATTTTGAGTTTTAATTATGAAAAAATTAATTTTTAAAACAGCACTTTTTGTAATTCCTTTATTCGCTTTATTTGCTGTAAACAAATGTTTATTTTCAGAAAAAAAAGGAGATTTATTTAAACTTGGCTATATAATTAATTTAAATTATTCGAATTTTAAAAAAGATTATGATAAAGAATACAAAGGTAAATTAAACTTTACTAAGTTATCTGACATTAATTTAAAAAAACAAAACAAATTCTCGGTTTTTGTAATAGGCGACTCGTTTTCAGAGCAAGGGTCTGCAAGTTTTCACAATTATTTAAATTTAAATAAAAATCAAAATATTTTGCATTTAGATAGGGCTTTGCACGATAACCCAATTGAGACTTTAAATTCTTTTATAGAAGGTGATGTTCTAGATAGTATCAAAGCCGATTATATTATTCTAGAATCAATAGAAAGAGAAATAGTCAAAAGAGCGGTAGAATTTAATCCAAAAGTTAGTAATAATATAAAATCTTTAAATGATAAAATTGAAACATTTAAATCAATACCATCACAAAAAAGTAAGTCTAAAGACATTAATGATTTTTTTGCAAGAAAAATAATTAGAGTTCCATTAAATTATTTTTTATATCAATATGATGATAACGCATATTCAGAGCGAACGTATCAAGTTAGTACAAATGAAAAATTATTTTCTGCTGATAAATATAAATTACTGTTTTACGATGATGACATAATAAATTTAAAATACAATAACGACAAAAACAGTATAAACTTATTAAATAATTTATTAAACGAATTTGCAGTAAAACTTTCAAAAAAAGGTACAAAACTCATAGTTCTTGCTTGTCCAGATAAGCTTAACTTTTATTACGACGATATAGTAGATAATAAACGTTATCCAAAGTCAATCTTTTTTGAATACATGAAAACTACAAAAAAACAATATATTTTTGTAGATTCAAAATCATATATGAGAAAAAACAGCAAAAGCGTCAAAGATATTTATTTTTATGGTGACACACATTGGACTCCAATTGCAGCCAAAATCATAGGAAATGCACTTAATGAAGTAATTATTTCTGATAATATTAGTTTGAAATAAACCATTAAGCAATTTATTTTTTTTTTTTTAAAAATTATTTAAAGTATTGATAATTATTTTAAAATGAATAAGTAGCACTAAATTGTGCTTTACATTTAGAATTTATTGGATTAATTTTTTTAGGTTTTCTTTTTTGATTATTGAATTGATTAATGGTTTATTCGGATTCAATTTTAACCAAATCGAGCAAAGCAAACTTTAATTTTGAATGTTATTTACAATAATGTTGTATGCGACCCAATTTTTATTAAATAAACTTCTAACAGTAAAAATATTTATTTAAAATTTTATTAAACTTCTAAATATTTTATATGTCTGAATGTATAACATCTATTTGATTGGCTAAATATTTATAAATTTTAAAATTCATTTATTTTAAAATAAATTTATTTATTAGATCATTAAACTGTTTTACGAAATTTAATCTGTAAATTAATAAAAAATTCAAAGACAAGCACAAAGTGATTTTTGCTACTAAATTAAAGAAAATATTTATTGTATTCGGAATTAAATAAACAAAAGTTAAAACACTCATTGATGTAATAAACAATCCAAAATAATTTCTGTTGAACGGAAAAAGCTTGAATTTTTTATAGATAAATATTAATTTAACTAAATTAAATATTAATATTGAAATCAAAGAAGCAATTGCTACATAATTTACGCCCAATTTAAGAAAATATAAAAAAAAGATATTTAAAATTAAGTTAGAAGTAATCAAAATTGTAATGGCTAATAAATTAAATTTAAATTTATTAGAATAAGTAATGATTTCGGTATTAAAACCTGTACCCATATTGATGAGAATCCCAACGCCTAGAATTAAAATTAATGGAACAGTTTTAATTAAATCTTGGCTTATTGAGAGTAATAAAAATAAATTTTCAACACCAACAAACAAGCAACTGTACATTAAAATACCAATAAAAAATAAAAATATTGATATTTCTTTATACTTGATATTTAAAGTTTTTAAGTTATTTTCTGCAAAATATTTAGAAATTACTGGAGTATATATTGTAAAAATCCCGTTTGCAGGCACAGCAATTGCTGCAACTAAACTCGCAGCAATATTAAAATTCCCGTTATCTTCGGTGGTTAAAAAAATTGGAATAATTATAGAATCTAATTTAGTTACTAAAATTATTCCAAAACTTCCAGCAAGTGCATACAAACTATAATTGAGATACTCTTTTTTTGAAACTTCTGAAAATAGTTTATTGAACTTAACATTAAAATTTTTAAAATATTTATTTAAATATAAACCAGATAAAACAGTAACAACTATAAAAATTAAGATGTAAAGTTGAAGTAAAAAGTCAAAACTTATTTTATTTAAAATTAACAAATAAAATAAAATTGGAATTGATAGTTTTGTTGCAATAATTTCAAAAATAGTTAAAAATGTAATTTTTCTTTCAATAAGTCCTTTTTTCTTGAATATTTCTAAAAATGCTTTGCATACAGCTATAGAAAATGCAAAATACAAAACATTGTAATGTTGGGGTTTAATAAATTGAGAAACTATAAAAATTAATACCAGAAAAAAAGAGCTAGTCAAAAGTACAGTTAGTAAACTTAAATTAAAAATTTTATTTTTTAATTGATTAGATACTTTTGCTTG
>JAYVBR010000213.1:0-7914 GCA_043750395.1 Bacteroidota bacterium
AGTATTGATTCGAAATTGCTTTTTTTATTTTTTAATACATATACATCAAATGAAGACATTCTTAAAATCGGTTCATAATTTGCATATATGTACTCCGAAATTTTGTAAAATTTAAAATCTACATAAACCTCATCTATCGAAGCCCAAGCAACTGTACTTATAGGCATTAGAACGATTGGAATTTTTGAATTTTTAATTTGATCTAATACAAAATCTTGACCTTTGTCACCATTTATCATTAATGGTGTCTGGTTTAAATAACAAGGGTTTTTTCTTTCGGTCAAAGCATAATAATAATTTTTTGAAGAAAAGTCAAAATAGGTTTCGTCTGCCTTCAATACATTGTCTAAAAGATTTTTAAATGTTTTGGCTTCACTTAAATCTAATGTTGGTCGAACTCTAGTTCCGTTAAATCTTTCTGCTTCTAGAAATTTTTCATTAAAATTGGCGGAATTTGAACCTTCGGTCAATAGACTCATACTTCGATAATTAAAAACATTGCCGTTTGCATTTACAAAACCAAAACAAATTATAAAAACACTTAAAAATTTTATAAAAGTATTTGATTTGCTAATTAAAAGTACAAACATTATCAAAGCTAGCGGAATTGTACTTATAATTCTAAATATATTTCCATATTCAAAATTGTGTCTTACAATTCCTCTTGGAACATTAAAAATAAAGAACATTGCGAAAAATAAAAATAAAATTAATGCGTGGTATCTGTATTTATTGCTGAAAATTTCATTTTTAAAACTTTTATCAAGAAACAAATTAAAAATTAAATAACCAATGGTTAATATTGTTAAAATTGGTAAAATGAAATAAGAAATTCTGAAAATAAAATTATTCATATCTCCCATTTTTAATACTCCCCAGTTTTGGTTTGAAGCACTTGCAACTAAAAATTCTATTAATCTTGAAAATGGATTTATTCCTTTAATTAAGCATAAAAAAGAGAACAAAACTAATAAAACTACTCCTGTTATTGATGCGGTTAGAATTAGTTTTTTCCATTCTATTTTACTTGTTTTAAAATAATCTGCAATTAATAAAGTTAGTGTTCCAGAAAGAATTGAAGCAAAACCTAAGTCTAATTTATACAAACACAGCAAAAACGAAATTATCCAAAACCAATAATAGTTTTTATTGGTTTTATTGTTTAATAATTGAATAATAAACACGGCTAAAAATCCAGAAAGAATAAACTCACTATGAATAACACAAACTATTGGTAAACAAAAAGAGATTAAAAACGCTGTAAACGAACCCAAAACTTTGCGAAAAAGATAAAATACTAAAACAATTTCAATTCCATAAAAATAACCTAAATATAAAAACGGAGCAAATGGCTCGTAGCCGTTTAAAAATCCGTATAAATAGGGAAAAACTTGAAAACTTAGCATGTGTGCGTCATAATTTTCTATAATCGGAATGCTGTAATATCTAAAAAAATGATCTATTGCTAAACCATGATTTGCTGTTTCAAAAAACTCGTTTTCTGGACTTATCATCCGCCAAGGCTGAGTAATCATAAATGCAAAACCAATAATTATCAATGGGAAATAATATTTACTTAAAAAATTATTTTGGTTATTGTAAATAGAATTTTTGATGTTTTTTTTAAAAAATAGAAAAGCATAAAAAAATGCAACAATAAAAAAAACTGTAAAAAGTATAAATGGATTGTTGAAAACTAAATTAATTCGAAGATTTACAATATTCATAAATTCGATTATTATCGAAAATAATATTGGTACTAAAAGTACAGGAATAAAAGATTTTAAGAAAACATTTTTTGTTTGATTAAAATTATTTTCATTTGCTTTCTTAAAAATAATTTTCACAAAAAATGTAAATGATAAACAAATAATTGCAAATAAAAATATAAGAATTACCAAGGTTAAATCAACAGGCAATTTTACGCCGTAAATTAAAAAATCTTGAGGTAACTTTCCATAAAAATTATTTTTCTTCAAGAATATAAAAAAATATTCTGCTAAAGGAATAGATATTAAAACAGACCATAAAGTCAAATCAAAATCTATAAATAAATTTTTATTTTTAAAATTTATCAATAATATTATATTCAGAATTATCAAAAAATAAACTGCAATATCAACTTTTACTACAAATATACCTGACAAGATTGTAAAAATTCCTATCAAAGAAGTTGTAAATAAAGCTTTAGTGAATTTATCTTTTTTTAGTAAATTATATTCTTTATCAAATAAGTTGACTAAAATAAAATAAAACGAAAATCCTAGAATTAAAATAAAAAATAAAGCGAAATAATAACCATTTACTCTTTTAGAAACATCTAAGTCATTTAAAGCTACATTAGAAATTATGTGAGAAGAAAAAGATGAAATTTCTGGTTTAAATAAAAAAATAACATTCAAAAAAGGTGCAATAATTGCCATTGCAAAAAACAAACTAATCGATATAAATGTTTTTGAAAGTTCATTATTGTTTTTGTTAAAATCAATAATTTTTTCAATATTCAATATTTTTTTCATTTTAGTAAAATCATTTAATTTTTAGGATTATATTTACCTAATAAATTATTAATCAATATTTTAATTAAATTAGTGTTTCCAGAAAAAAAACTAATTTTTGTTGGTGTTTTTTCTTTTTTTGGGTAAGCTCTTTCTACTGGAACTTCGCCAACTTTTAAACCAAGTTGCGAAGCTTTGACCGATAAATAAGCTAGCAATTCATAAGTTACAAATATATCTCTAAAAGGTTTAACTTTTTCGTGTGTTAAATATTTTTTTGAATAACATCTAAAAGCATTTGTTGTATCGGTAAATTTTTGTTTAGCTGTTAAAGTTATAATCGGTGAATGAATAAATTTTACAGCAATATGACGAATTAATGGAGTATTTATTGCTTTACCGCCTTTAATATATCTTGAACCTTGAACAAAATCATATCCATGGTCTAGTTTTTCTATAAATAATTTTACCGATTCAATGCTGTCTTTGTTGTTGCCATCTATGGTAATAATTCCTTCATAACCGCGTTCTAAAGCAAACCAAAAACCCATTCGCAATTGTGCTCCTTGTTTCCCAAAACTTTTTTTGGTCAATACAGTATTAACTCCAAGAGACTTTAATTTGTTTAATTCCGTAGAACCATCATTCGAGTCGCCATCGCAAATAATTATATCGACCAATTTGTCAATTCCGTTTTTTTGAGATCTTTCGAGTTGTTTTATAATTCTTTCGCCTTCGTTTATAATTGGAATACAAAGACAATACTTTGCTTTTTTCGAATCAATTTCTTGAGATTCAAAATCTGGAACGCCGATAATATTTTCATTATACATTAAATACAGATTTGGTATAATTTATAACTTCTTTAAGGTTTTTAATATCATTAAAGTTTTTCATTTCTATTGATACAAAATTTTTATAATTGGTTTTTTTTAAAATTTTAGCAAGTTCATTATGAATTGCTCTTTCTTGAATTATTTCTAAATAAGGTTCACTAATATGAATGTGATTTATCAAATCAATATTGTCAAAAACGACATTTAAATCTTCGTTATTATGTATTATTGTTCCTAAATCTAAATTAATTCTTAAGCCTTCGTGATTCAATTCTTTTACAAATTCGATAGCTTGTTTGGTTGTGTTTAAGAAATTGGTTCCATAGATTTCTGGATTGGCTTCCATTGCCAAATTTGTATTATTTTGATATGAAAAAGTTGCTAATTCCGAGAAAAATTCTAATGCAATATCTTCTTGATTATCGCCAATAATTCTATTTTTCGGACAACCAAAAACCAAATTTTTACAACTTATTGCGTTTGCAAATTTAATCGATAATTTTATATAATCTTTTAACGAATTTCTTTCGGGTTCTTGCCCAAAAATTGCTTCATTTCGACCAAAACAAATGGATTGCATTGATGAAATTTCTAAATTATATTTTTCTAATAATTCTTTTTTAAATAATTTGGCGTTTTCTAAATTTGAATAAGGTAGCTCTTCGAAAATTCTTGTAGGTGCAATTTCTAAACCTGAAAAATTAGATTTTTTTAAAAAATCATACATCATTTGGTCATCTTCTTTTGACCAAGCTATGTTAGAAACCGATAATTTCATTTCGTTTGATGGTTTACAAATTCTTTAATAGACAAAAGGACTTGTTCCTTGTTTTGAATATAATTTGAATTTTCGCCAAATGCTTTCGAATGATTCGTGTAAAAATTATAATTCGGAATTGATCCATTTAACTCATTAATAAAATCTTTATCAAACAAGGTTTGATATATTTCATTAACTGAAACTGGCTCGGTTGCAAGATTCAATTTTTTGATATTATTTTGAATTGCAATTTGAATGTCTTGATATAAATTTTTAAGATTATAGAATTGAAAAACACCACGACTGTCTGTGAAATTAAGAGCAGTAAAATTTATTTCTAAAAATTTATTTTTTAAAACTTTTTTTTCTTCATCAGAAAGAGAAATTAATTTGAAGAAACCGTTGTCTTGTTTTTCATAAAAGTTCTGTATCCAATTGTTTTCGGTATGCAATTTGTCAAATAAAGTTTGATTCAACATAGCTGGAATGACATTTATAATGTCATAAATAAAATTCTTTTTTAGGTTAACACCAATTAATGCGGGAAGTCTTAAAATCAAATAATCATCAAAATTGTTTTCAATCCAATTTTCTAAAAACAATCTGTTTTTGCCATAAGGTTGTAAATTAGAATTGTCAATTTCAGAATTTTCATCAACAGAAATAGGGCTCGGGTAAACATCGACTGTCGAAATTAAAACAATTTTTTTGGGATTAATTTTTTTAATGTTGTTAATAGCGTTTTCAATAATTGAAAAATCTTTTTCTGGATCTGAATTAGCAAGGAATTTTTCGGCTCTAACTCCAGAGTAAATTAATAAGTCTGGATTTAAACCAAACGATTCTTCTATGTTTTTTGAATTAAAAAGACCGTCAAAACTAGTTTGATTTAATAAATTTGAACCAACAAAACCTGTGTGACCGACTAAAATTTTCATTATCTAGAATTTAAATAAATCATTATAAAGAATGACACTATTTTTTATTTTGCAAATCTATAAAATTTATGTTAAATATCTTGATAAAACTTACTCCAAAACCCCTTCAACAACCAAATCACTATCTAACTTAAAAAAACAAAGGCCAATTAGAAAGATTATTTAATCACTTTCCAATATCCTGTTTTAAAGTAGCCTATTGGTTTAGTATATTGGCTTTTTTTAATTTTACTATGGCTCCTAACGTTATGATTTTAGAAACATTAATCAATTTTGACAATTGCTGTATTGTGATTTCTGGATTTATTGTTATTTGTTTTAACAGCTATATTAATCGTTAGTCTGTTTCATTAATTTTCCAACGTCCTGTTTTTTTACTGCCAATCCTTTCAATTTTATTTAATTTTTTAAGCTTTTCGATGTCTCGTAAAATTGTACTTTTAGCTTTTTTTGTCATTTCTGATAATTCGAATATTGTAATTTCTGGGTTCAATTGAAATTGAGTTAACAAAAAAGGGATTCTTGCATCGGTGTCATTGGTGTCATCGGAGTCATCAATGATTTTCCAATAGCCTGTTTTATTATCTCCTATTCTTTTTATTTGTTTATTTTTTTTGAGCTTACTAATCAATCTTTGAACGGTACTCGTTGATATACTTAATGTTGTTGATAATTTAGATAGGTTAATTTTTGGATTTAATTGCAATTGGGTTACTATTTTACCTAACCTTTCATCGGTGTCATCGGTGTCGTTTTTAATATTTTCATCGGTGTCATCGGTGTCATCATCGGTGTCATTAATAGTAGTTTTTAAATCATTAACTATTTGTTTTTCAATGTTTTTTACTAATTTGTTTTTTTTATCGGTGTCATTATTGTACCTTTTATCGGTGTCATCGGTGTCATCATCGGTGTCATTATTTTTATTTAGCAATTTGTTAAAAACTATAAATGTGATACCGTCTGACGATTCTTTTAGCACAGGAGCAATAATGCCGTGGTTTTTGCAAAGGTCGAATATTCTTTTAATTCCTGAACCAAATCTTTCTATTAATTTTACTTCTTTGAAAGCTCTGGCAATTAATTTATTTCGAGATTTAGAAGTGTAATTTCCTGTCAATAAATCGTTTATTGTAAAATTACCGAACAATGTTCCTGGATTGTAAAACTCAATTCGGTTGTCAAAAATTTTAATTATCGATGCATTGCTGTTTCTATAATCTCGATGCACAATCATGTTGATTACAATTTCTCGAATCGCTTCTAATGGATAATCAAAACGTTCTATTCGTTCTGGCGCACCTGTTATGATGTACTCGACCATCAAATGTTTTTTGATGAAAGCAATTACGTTTTCGACTTCGGTAAACAAATCGGTATTTAACGAAATGGCATCGATAATTGCAGTTTCGCTCTTGAAACGACCTACTTGAATATCACTTATCAAACAATAATCTTTGGCAAATAACAAATAGGCTCCTAAAGTAATTTGTCCATCTCGAATTAATTCTATTTTGGTTAAAAAATGAATCGGGTCGTTATCGATAATTACATCTGAATTGATTTCGATTTTACGAATAAATTTTCTAACTTTATCTAAATCAATATCATTAATATTATGAAACGGGTCTTTGTAAAAATCCCAACTGCTGTTTAAGGTTCGCAAATGTTCGTTAGAAATTTCGTCAACAGACATTAAATGATTAGAATTAGCTATTCGTTTGAGGTGTTTTCCTTGAACCGAAACTGGTTTTATTGGGTATTCGTCGATTTTTAGGGCAACAACTTTTTTATAATTCGACTCGACAATAAAAACTTCCGGAACAATCGTGAAATTGGTTTTAGATTTAATCTCGTTAATCCAATTTTGAACACTTTCATCATTCAAATCGACACCGATAATTTTAGCACTCGATGAAACACCAATCAAAACATAACCACCAGAACTGTTTGCAAACGACACTAGAGTTTCTGTAACCTCTTTATTAAAAGTAGATTTGAACTCTAAGTTTTCGCTTTCGCCAAATTTTATAAGATTTAGAAGTGTTTTTTCGGTCATTAATTATTAATTCGTTTTTATAAATATGTAAAACTAATTTTTATTTATTGAAAAAACAATGATTTTAAAAATCCTGACTTTTTCGGAATTCAATTCCGAAAAAGTCACATTAATTCAAAATCCCTTCAACAACCAAATCACTATTCAACTCATAAAACAAAGGCAAACGAATCAAACAAACTGAAAATTTGTAAGTTTCATGCAACGTAAAATAATCTTTTTATACTAAAGTTGGTACGGATTAATAACTGTTATTCCTTCAATATTCTGAAAATCAGAAACATTTCTAGAAATTATTGTCAAATTATATACTAAAGCAGTTGCTGCAATAATTGCATCAGGAAGTTTAATTTTATATTTTTTTCTGATTTCAATACAAGCATCTACAATATTATTTGATAATTCTAATACAATTGAATCATTCATAAAATCTGTAAGTAATTGATAATGATTTTCAGGTGCATTAAACCCTAAAACTTCAATTTTAGTTATAATGGAAACCTTTGGAACTTCATCAATTATTGAACTAATAAAATCCATTCCAGAATTTGGAATTTTTAATCCTAAATAATCAATTACAGAATTAGTATCTATTAAATAATTCGATTGTTCCATTCATTTCGACTTTCGGTTACATATTTTTGTAAATCATCAGCAATGTCAGAAGGTAATTTCCCAGCATACTTTTCTGATAATTTTTGGTTAGTTTCTGTTTTTTTTTGAAGTACTTTTATAATTTGTAAATCCTCCAAATCTTCTAAAAACCGATAAGCTTTTTTATTATCAATTCTAATTAGTACTGTTTCCATTTTTAATTTATTTT
>JAYVBR010000214.1:0-3395 GCA_043750395.1 Bacteroidota bacterium
GTATTTTTTGCATAAGAGCCAGAATTAAATTGTGAATAAATATTTTCACCATATTCTTCTTCTAATTTTTCCTTAATTTCTTTTCTTTTTTCTTTAAATTTATCGAATAAGGATTCAATATGTTTCATTTTGTGTGTTTCTAAAACACTTCCTAAATAGTCAGCTTTACTAAAACTCATTGATTTTTAATATATTATTGTTATTCTCAAGTTTGTTAATCGGCATTGAAAATTAGACCGAGAAGAAAAATAATAAAAATTTGCAGGAAAGAAAAAATAGTATACTTTTGCACCCTCAAAGAAAACATCTCCATTCTTTCTATTGGATTTGTTTTAGTTTCATTAAAAGAGTCCTCGAATCGCCAAATTTTTCGGACTCTTTCTTAAAGCATTTTTTGTGCCATAAAAAAATATGTCACGTTTTGGTTTTTAAAAATACACAAACCGTCTTTTTGTCAGAATAAATTACATATTTTACTGCCAAATAAATTTTAAACTTTATTTACCTGACACAATTCAAGTAATAAAAATTCAATTTAAATAATCATAAATTTTTTAATTTGAATTAAATTATCAGATCTGCGATTAAGATTTTGGAAGTTTTGATTGGGTAATAAACTTAGAGGTTAATCTTTCAAATATATTCTTTCTTGACCATCTTGATATACTCTTTTAATTGCTTTGATTGTTTTATTTTCGAATACAATTTTTATACGAAAATCATCGATTCCGTTAACTAGAAACAAATCTTTTTCTAATGGTGTAAGTGAAAAATTAGTTGCATTATTCCATTTATAATTTAGAACTTCATTTTCGAATTTGAGCATTCCTTTTCCATATTTTCCTTGATAAGATTTCAATATAAAACTGTCTAAAAATAATGGTTTTTGACGGTTTTTTATTATTGGAATAATCCAATTTATATTTGATATAGAATCTGTATTTTTTAAATTGAGATTATTTAAAGCAAGAATATGAGCTGTATTTAATGCATCGCTACTAGCACATTTAACATCTGGCGTAACTCCTTTTCCCTCAAAATCTAAATTTGTAATTGGATCAACAATTTCACCAAATGGAATATTAATAGAAAACCCATTTTGTAGCATTTTTCTATCAACCGGATGTGCGCCACCTGCGGTTTGTTCGCCAATAATTGTTGCTCGTTTAAGATTTTGAAGTGAGTAAGACATCCATTCAGCAGCCGAAAAAGTAGCATTGCTTGTTAAAATGTAAAGGGCTACATTTTCTAATCGATTGCCAGGAACTGATGGCAACAACCACATTTCTCGATCAATTCGCTTTCTTTTATTTTCGTAATAGTAATATTTGTAAAGAGGTAAATCTTTATTTTTAAAAAAATAAGAACTCAAAAATTGTCCCAATTCCATAACTCCACCATTATTACTTCGTAGATCTATAATTAAAGCATCTGAATTTTCTAAAAATTTCATAATCGATGTTGCAGTTTCAGCTGCTTCAGCTGGATCGTGAAAATAATCGAACTTTAAATAGCCAATATTTCCCTCTAATATTTGTGTAGTTCTAAATCCGAAATTATTTTTTTTCGAACGAATTAATTCTTCTGATTTATTCTTTTTAACAACCAATTCATCTTTATTTATTAACTGATTTTCAACCCAATCTTTATCATAACTAACTTTAAAATGTAAATCTTTACTGATTTCAATAAGATCTGTGGTTAGTTTATTTGCAAATTCATTAGGATTCAAAATGTTTTTATAAATTCCTTTTTTTAGGTTATCATTCAATTGATTTTTTATGTTCTCGTTTGATTTAGATTTTATATAAAACTCTTCTAATCTATAAGTTAATGTGTCCAAAATTTGTTTTTGATTTATTTCATTGAAGTCATTTTGATTTTCCGCTAGAATTTCTTTTTGGGAATAGCCAATAATTGAAATTGACAGCAATATTAAAGTTATAATTTGTTTCATTTTTATTAATTTTTACAGTTTAAAATTATTTTGTTTAGAATATTATCTAGTTGATTAATTTCCTCGATTGATAATCCTTCGAGAGCAGTTTTTCTATTTTTTTGAATGGCTGGTGTTAATAAATCAATTGTTTTTAAACCTTTTTCAGTTAATTTAAGTTGGAATTTTCTCCTATCTTCTTGATGAATCGTTCTTATTAAATAATCTTTTTTGACCATCAATTCTATTATTCGAGTAATCGAAGCATTGTCTTTAAAAATAAGTTCTGCAATTTCTTTTTGAGAAAAATTTTCATTATTATTCAATACTATTAACACCAAACATTGATCAATCGTAATATCATTAACGATTAAAGAAATATTTTTTTGTGCTAATTTTCTGTATTCTTTAATGGTTTTTTCTATTGTATAAAGTACGGTTCCAGTTGGATTTTTAAAATTCATAAATATCTATTTGATACAAATATAATTGATATATCAATTAAACGCAATAAAAAATCTAATTAATAAAAATCTTTTAGATGCAAAATCTATTATCTGTGCACAAGCATAAAATATTTTTACTACATTTGAAAAGTAAAAAAAAAAATATGAATTTCTCTCAAAAAATGCTTCGCGATAACGCACTCGAAGGCAAAGTAATTGTAGTAACTGGCGGCGGTAGCGGTTTAGGCAAAGCAATGACTAAATATTTCTTAGAATTAGGCGCAAAGGTTGCCATAACTTCTCGTGATTTAGAAAAATTAAAAAATACAGCTTTAGAACTCGAAACCGAAACTGGCGGCACTTGTTTGCCTATTCAATGTGATGTTCGACATTACGAAGAAGTCGAAAATATGCTAGCCGAAGTATTAAAATCATTCGGAAAAGTAGATGTTTTGCTTAACAATGCCGCAGGAAATTTCATTTCGCCAACCGAACGCCTTTCGGCAAATGCATTTGACACAGTAATAGATATTGTTTTAAAAGGAACAAAAAACTGCACATTAGCATTTGGAAAACATTGGATTGACACCAAACAATCAACATCTACAATATTAAACATTGTAACAACTTATGCTTTTACAGGTTCGTCGTATGTAGTACCAAGCGCAACTGCAAAAGCTGGAGTTCTAGCATTAACGCGTAGTTTAGCAGTCGAATGGGCAAAATATGGCATTCGTTCTAACGCAATCGCTCCAGGACCATTTCCAACAAAAGGTGCTTGGGACAGACTTTTGCCAGGCGACTTAGCCAAAAAATTTGACACATCGAAACGTGTTCCTTTAATGAGAAATGGCGAACACCAAGAATTGGCCAATTTAGCAGCCTACTTAGTCTCTGATTTTTCAGCATACATAAACGGTGAAGTAGTTGTAATTGATGGTGGCGAATGGCTAAAAGGGGCAGGACAATTTAACGATTTATCGGCAATTCCTGAAGAATTATGGGATCAATTA
>JAYVBR010000215.1:0-7896 GCA_043750395.1 Bacteroidota bacterium
ATTGTTCTGTTGTAAACATGATAAATAGCATCATTTTCGAATCTTGTAAAGTAATGTTCTTTCTTAGCCATTTTACAAATAATATTGATTTGATTGAGATTTGACAACTTTTTAAAACTTGTCAAATCAATTTGATTCCAAAAATACATTTTCTTTACATTATATAATAAGTATAAAACTAAAATTCTTACTTTTGTTTTCTAAATTATAAATTCCCCATAAACTTGAAATAGTTAGGGCAAGGCTTATGAAAAAAATTCAAATGGTTGACCTTAAAAGTCAATACGAAAAAATAAAAGATGCAGTAAACGTATCAATTCAAGAAGTTTTAGACACAACTTCATACATAAACGGACCAGAAGTTCAAAAATTTCAAAAAAATCTCGAAGAATATCTTGATGTTAAACACGTAATTCCTTGTGCCAACGGAACCGATGCTTTGCAAATAGCAATGATGGCTCTTGGTTTAAAACCTGGCGACGAAGTAATAACTGCCGATTTTACATTTGCTGCGACAGTCGAAACCATTGCAATTTTAAACCTAACACCAGTTTTGGTAGATGTTGATATTGTGAATATGAATATTGATATTGAAGCTATTAGAAAAGCAATAACACCCAAAACAAAAGCAATAATTCCTGTTCATTTATTCGGACGCGTTTCTAATATGGAAGCGATTATGAGAATTGCAAATGAACATAATTTATACGTTATCGAAGACAATGCTCAAGCAATTGGGGCAAATTGTAAATTTTCTGATGGAACAAAAAGGAAAGCAGGAACAATAGGTCATATTGGAGCAACATCGTTTTTTCCAAGTAAAAATCTAGGTTGTTATGGCGATGGTGGAGCAATATTTACCAATGATGATGCACTGGCGCACACAATGCGAGGCATAGTAAATCACGGAATGTATGTGCGTTATCATCACGATGTTGTTGGTGTGAATTCTCGTTTAGACAGTATTCAAGCAGCTGTTTTAAATGCAAAATTACCTTTATTAAACGAATACGGAAAAGCCCGTCAAAATGCTGCCAGAAAATATTCTGCTGCTTTTGAGAATCATAAAAACATTGTGGCACCAAGTATTTGCGATATTTGCGATTGCCACGTTTTTCATCAATATACATTACGAATTATCGATGCTGATCGCAATGGTTTGATGCAACATTTGTTAGACAAAGGCATTCCTTGTGCGATTTACTATCCAATTCCGTTGCATTCGCAAAAAGCTTATTTAGATGCTCGTTATAAAGAAGAAAATTTTCCAGTAACCAATCAATTGGTTCAAGAAGTTCTGTCGTTGCCAATGCACACAGAATTAGACGATGAACAAATTAAATTTATAACTGATTCGGTTTTAGCATATCTAGCCCCCTAACCCCCAAAGGGGGAATTAGCAATTTAATAATTAAAATTAATAATATGAACAATTTTGGAGTTCCCCCTTCGGGGGCTAGGGGGCTAATACTCGTAACAGGCGGTTTAGGTTTCATAGGTTCGCACACGGTTGTAGAATTGCAAAACGACGGTTTTGAAGTTGTTGCAATTGATAATTTATCTAATTCATCGATTTCGGTTTTAGACGGAATTGAGAAAATTTCGGGCAAAAAACCAATTTTCGAACAAATAGATTTGCGAGTTAAAAAATCGGTTCAAGATTTTTTTAAAAAACATTCAGATATTGTTGGCGTGATTCATTTTGCAGCATCAAAAGCAGTTGGCGAAAGTGTCGTGAATCCGCTGTTGTATTACGAAAACAACATCAATACATTGGTTTATGTTTTGCAAGAATTACAGCAAAAACCTGAAGCTAATTTTATATTTAGTTCGTCTTGCACAGTTTATGGTCAAGCCGAAACTATGCCAATTACCGAAAATGCATCTATTCAACCAGCTATGTCGCCCTACGGAAACACCAAACAAATTGGCGAAGAAATCATAAACGAAGTTTGCAAAGTAAGCAATATCAATTCAATTTTGTTGCGCTATTTTAACCCGATTGGAGCACATTCAAGTGCCGAAATTGGAGAATTACCAATTGGTGTTCCTCAAAATTTGGTGCCATACATCACTCAAACTGGTTTTGGTTTGCGCAAAGAATTATCGGTTTACGGTAATAATTATCCTACACCTGACGGAACTTGCATTCGCGATTATATTCACGTTGTCGATTTGGCGAAAGCCCACGTAATTGCGCTACAAAGATTATTAAATAAGAAAAATATAGAAAAAGTCGAAACTTTTAATCTTGGAACTGGAACTGGAAGTTCGGTTCTTGAAGTTATTCAAGCATTTGAAAAGGTTTCGAACACAAAATTGTCTTACAAAATTGTAGATAGGCGAGAAGGTGATGTTGTTTCTGCCTACGCAAATACTGACAAAGCCAATGAAATATTAGGTTGGAAAGCACAATCAACACTTGAAGAATCATTGGCAAGTGCTTGGAAATGGGAACAGAAAATTAGAAGTTAAGTTTTTTTCGGTCACTGTTTCCAAATTAAATATAAATTAAATTGATTTTTTATTCACGCATAAAACCTAGAACATTCAAAAAAAATGAATCCAAAAGCCGATTACAAATTACTTTTCAGTTTAATTGCGGTTGGTTTAATTTGGGGAACAACTTTCTTAGGAATCAGAATTGCAATCGAAACAATTCCACCTTGGTATTCAACTTCAATTAGAAATTTTATTGCAGCATTTATTGTTCTTATGATTCTTATTTTTACAAAACAATTGCGTTGGATTGGGTGGAAATCTTTTTATCAGCAAGCCATTTTAGCAATATTAATGTTAGTTTTCTCAAACGGATTTACAACAATTGCAGAACAAACTTTACCATCAGGATTGACTTCAATAATCTGTGCTATCAATCCAGTAATGGTATTTGTCTTGAGTATTTTTTTTAAAATTCAAAAACCAACTTTGCAAGGTTTTATTGGAGTTTTCATAGGTTTTTGTGGAATTCTTTTTATTTTTAAAGATGGTTTGGGAGATATTTTAAATCCTGATTATAAAACTGGAGTTGTTTTTCTAACTATTGCAATATTTAGTTGGGCTTTAGGAACTATTTACGTAAAGAAATTTGGACAAAATACCAATAGTATTTCTCTCAATATTTTTTACCAATTTATGATTGCTGGCTGTATTCAAATTGTTTTGGCAAACATCTTTTATTCAAATTCAAATTATGAAAATTGGAGTAAAGACAGTGTTTTAGCAATGATTTACTTGGCAGTTTTTGGTTCAGTTTTAGCTTTATTTTGTTATCAATATGCCTTAAAAAAAGTAGCTCCAATTCAAGTCTCGATTTTGACTTATGTTAATACAATAATTGCAGTTTTCTTAGGTTGGATGATAAAAGATGAGATTATTAAACAAGAATTTATTATTGCAACTTTACTAATTATTTTGGGCGTTTTTATTATTAATTACAAGAAAAAAATCAAACCAATTTCCTAAATCTTCAATAACAAATTTGGATTTGGACAATTTTCTAAGTAAAAATCTAAATCTTTAATATTACAAACACCAGGATAATCGCCTAAAAAATCTCCAATATTTTTAATGATTTGAAAATGCAAATGTGGTGCATAATCGCCGTTTATAGGAAAGTTTCCTAAAGTTGCTAGTTTTTCGCTTTTCGAAAATGTTTTTCCAACATACAAATCATTCAAACTTTCTTCGGATAGATGGCCATATAAAGTATAAAATTTTGTGTTATCGATTTCGTGTTCTAAAATTATTGTTGGGCCATAATCTCCCAAATTTTTGTTATTTTGAAAACTATGAATTTTTCCTTCAATTGCAGCTAAAACATTAGTTCCAGCATTTATCCATAAATCTAAACCAATGTGAATGTTACGTTCGTCATTAATATCATTTTTAAAAACGGTGCTTCGTTTGTAAATATTTCTAATTTCATTGTAACCTCCAAAAGCTATTTTTTTGTTGTTTTTATTCAAATAATTTTCAATAAAATCTTTAAACATTGCCGCATTTGATAAATCAAAATCATCTAGGTTTTTATTTGAAATGGATAAATCCAAATGAATATAATCTGAATATTCTATAGAACTATCGATAACTTTTACATCTTGAATTTTTTCTAAAATTGGAATTAAGTCTGACATATTTATTTAAAATCTTTGATGGAACAATCTTTTTTGAAAGCTTGAAATACAATTAATTTTATTATAATTTCCTAAAAATTTGTTTATTAAACTCAAAATCTAAATATTTTCAACCGCTACTTCTTTATCAATTTTGTTTACCAAACCTGTCAAAACTTTTCCTGGACCAATTTCTGTAAATAAAGTGGCGCCATCTGTAATCATTTGTTGAACAGATTGTGTCCATTTTACTGGTGCTGTCAATTGAATAATAAGGTTTTTTTTGATTTCATCGGGAGAAGAAATAGCACTTGCAGTTACGTTTTGATAAACTGGACAAATAGGAGCAGAGAAGGTTGTTGCTTCAATAGCTGCTGCTAATTTTTCTCGAGCTGGTTCCATCATTGGTGAGTGAAATGCACCGCCAACGGGCAAAATCAAGGCGCGTTTTGCTCCAGCAACTTTCATTGCTTCGCAAGCTTTTTCAACTGCTGATAATTCTCCTGAAATTACTAATTGTCCAGGACAATTATAGTTGGCTGCAACAACAATTCCGTCGATTGATGCGCAAACTTCTTCGACAATATTATCTGCTAAACCAAGAACTGCTGCCATTGTCGATGGCTCGATTTCGCAGGCTTTTTGCATTGCAATTGCTCGTTGAGAGACCAATTTTAATCCGTCTTCGAATGATAATGTTCCATTTGCAACTAGTGCCGAAAACTCGCCTAACGAATGTCCAGCAACCATTTCGGGTTTGAAATTTTCTAATGTTTTAGCCAAAATTACCGAATGCAAGAAAACTGCTGGTTGTGTAACTTTGGTTTCTTTTAATTCTTCGGCAGTTCCTTCGAACATAATATCGGTTATTCTAAAACCTAAAATTTCGTTGGCTTTTTCGAATAAATCTTTGGCAATTGCCGATGTTTCGTACAATTCTTTTCCCATTCCTGAGAATTGTGCGCCTTGACCTGGGAATATGTATGCTTTCATTAAATTTTGTTTAAAAGGTTTAAAGTTTTTGAAAGTTCAACTTTGTCAAAGTTCAAAACTTTGACAAAGTTTTTTTAAAATTCAATTTTTTGAATAATCGATAACAATTCGGTTTTCAATTCATCATTCACAATTTCGTTTTCTTGGAAATTAGTGTTGAAACTTGGTAAAACGAAAGTTCCTTTTACGATTGCACCTTGGAACGGAAACCTGTTTTTTGCAATTTCTAAAACTGTTGCGCCGCCACGAGGACCAGTTGCAGTAGCCATTAATAAAGTTGGTTTTTGCTGAAATGTTTGACTATTGACTCTTGAGCTCCAATCGAAAATATTTTTAAATGCTGATGTGTATGCTCCGTTATATTCTGCAAATGAGATTATTAATAAATCAGCGTTAGTAATTTTATTATAAAAATCGTGAGCCAATTGTGGCAAACCTGATGTTTTTTCTATATCGACAGAATAAATTGGCATTTCGAAATCGTTGAGATCTAAAACCTCTATTTCGACATTTTCGAATTGATTGGCTGCGTAATTTGCTAATTTTTTATTGATTGAATTTTGACTGTTAGATGCTCCGAAAGCAAGAATTTTCTTCATTAATATTTAGGTATAATTTTATTTGATAAAAGTAGGATTTTATTTTGAAAAATATTGTTTTTGTGAAAAGATATTGTTTTGCGTGATGGAAGGAAGGGAAAATCCTTTATCTTTTAAATTGTCACGGCTTAAAGCCGTGTCAATTGAAAAGATAAAGATTGGAATGACAGCCAGACCCTTTTCGGGTCACGCCATTAATATTATTATTTGAATTATGTAACAATTATTAATTATGTGCGTATAATAACAAAATCAAATTATAACTGAAATGAAAAAAATTATCTCGATTGCGTGTATTATTGCTGTATTGTTTATTATGGTTTATGTTACAATGCCAGTATTGGCTTATGGATTTACTCAATTGGCGTTTGTATTATTGGTCTTTGTTATTATGATAATGTTTTTTACGACAGCTTTTTCGGTTACTAAAATTGGTAATCGCTATGTAATGAATAACAAACCAAGCAAGATTTTTTTTTATATTATTTTCGGACTTTTGTTCTATATGATTGCTGTTCCGTTGATTACAAGTTCGGTTTTACTTAGAACTTCGGATTATCAAACTTTGATTGGAAAAGTAAAAACTGGTGATAAAATTTCGAATCATATTGCGCCGATTTCCATAGATGAAATTCGTGTTGTCGACGAAAGTTTGGCTTATTTGCTAGGCGAAAAAATATTAGGTTCGCAACCAGCACTTGGTTCACAGGTCGAATTGGGAGAGTTTTGTATTCAAAAAGTCAATAATGATTTGTATTGGGTAGCGCCACTTTTGCATTCTGGATTTTTTAAATGGTTGAACAATCAAGAAGGAACTGCGGGTTATGTAATGGTTTCGGCAACCAACGAACGCGACGTGAAATTGGTTCAAAATGTTGGAGGAAAAGACATCAAAATTAAATATCAAAAAAATGCTTTTTTTCAAGATGATACAAAACGACACTTATATTTCAATGGTTACAATGACGTTGGTTTAACCGATTTTAGTTTCGAAATCGACGATACTGGAAAACCATTTTGGGTTGTTACAAAATATACTAAAAAAATTGGATTTGCAGGAAACGATGCTACCGGTGTATTAGTCGTTGATTGCCAAACAGGTGCAGTAAAAGAATATTCCATATCTAATACACCACTTTGGGTAGATAGAATTCAGCCGATTGCTTTTATCGAAGATCAATTGAACGATTGGGGCGAATATGTAAATGGTTATTGGAATTTTTCGAATGCTAATAAATTGAAAATTACCGAAGGTTTGACATTGGTTTATGGCGAAAACCATAAATCGTATTGGTACACAGGTTTGACATCTGTTGGAAAAGATGAATCGGCTGTTGGGTTTGTTCTGGTCGACACAAGAACCAAAGAAGCAACTTTTTACAAGCAAGGTGGCGCAACTGAATTTGCTGCACAAAGTTCGGCTCAAGGAAAAGTTCAAGAAAAAGGTTACAATGCTTCTTTACCAATTCCGTATAATATAAACAATATTCCGACTTATGTTATGACGTTAAAAGACAATGGCGGATTGGTCAAAATGTATGCAATGGTTGCTATTTCTGACTATACAATTGTTGGCGTTGGAAATACAATGCGCGAGACTTTAACTTCTTTCAAAAATGTTTATAATACTAATGGTAGTAAGATAAATGTGAATAGTGCATCAGCTAAAAAATCTTTAAAATCGATTGTGACTCGAATTCAGAATGATGTAAAAAATGGCAATAGTTTTTATTATTTTAAAGTAAAAGATTACCCAAATATTTTTGTGGGTTCATCTCAAATTTCGAATCAATTGCCTGTAACAATTGTTGGTGACAGTATTAATATTTCGTTTGACATTGATTTAGAACAAGTTATTGATGTTTCGACTTTTGATAATATTAATTTAAGTAAATAGTAAGAAATATTTTAAAACAGATAAGTCAATATGAGTAAATATAAAGCTCTTCATTATTTATTAAATACTTAAATGAACTTATATGACTTATATGTTTGAAAAAAAAGGTTATATTTTAAAATAATGTTGGTATTTCCATCTCTTTATTTATTTGAAATAAATCCTCTATTTGTCATTTCGACGATAGGAGAAAACACATAAATCGAGCAACTTATGTGATTTCTCCTATCGTCGAAATGACAAAATGCTATCGAAATTATGAAAACCCACAACTTTCTAAAACATAACCAAA
>JAYVBR010000216.1:0-3390 GCA_043750395.1 Bacteroidota bacterium
AAGGTTCGTCTCGTCCGAAAAAAGACGAGACGGATTTTAATTATTTGCTAACGTTCCGTTCGCTACTCGTTGCCGTATACACGCTCACAGCCCTACACCACTGAAAAAGTGGCTCTCGGTCTGTGGTGGCTGTCAGTGACCGCAACACCGCCACCCAGTCATAAAAAAGCCAAGAAAAATGGCTTTTTTACTCCTTTGGGGTGTTTGTTTTGCTCTGCTTAAATCCTGTGAATAATGAAAATCTTTTAAAAGAAAAAATGAAACTACACACTAACGCCCTGCGGTTGTTTGCTCATTTTTTTAGAAGAAAACCCAAGAGATTTTCTTTAAAAACAGCTTTTCCGTTCGGGTTTCCTTCTAAAAAAATCGAGCGCTTGATTTTTGGCTTATCGATAATGATTTGTCAAACTCTGAATGTTTGGGATTTTTTGGATTGTTTTTTTTGATGAAATAAAAATCTTTTTTTTCAAATGAAAAAATAAAATCTCAAAAATAAAATCTAGCTTTTTTTTTCAAATGAAAATAAAAACTCAAAAATCCGATTGCACTTTTTTTTTCAATTGAAAAGAATTACTTTTGAAATTAGAATATACGTTCTTAAGAAAAATTGAAGTAGGGGTTTTTGAGCAAAAGTGAAGCCTCGGGCGAGGAAAATATTAAGTAGGACTGTATCGTTATGGCTTCCAAGGGCAAGAAAAAGATGATGAGCTAAAAGGCGAGGGAAATAGTTTGGATTTAGGTTTAAGAGTTTATGACCCTAGAACTGCTAAAATGTTCAGTATTGACCCAAAAGCATCTGAATATCCTTGGCAATCAAGTTATGTTTATCACAGAAATAGCCCAATCAAAATTATAGATTTCTTAGGTGGTGGTGATAGTGAATTTATAATAAATAAAGATGGGAAAAATGAAAAAATTTCAAATAAAGGTGGTAATGAAGGTCTTGATTTTATCCATTTAGAAGATAATAAGACTATTGTTGAAGATAAAAAAACGAAAAATCAAATTACGATTAATGCAACTCCAGATGGAAGAAGTTTAATCAAAGATTATTTGACAAGATATAAAGATACAGATGCTTTAAAATTATTTGAAGAATTTAGGAATGGAGATGGGCCTGAAAATAGTTTGTTTATTGGAAATCATCCCATGAATTTGGATATAATTAATTCTCCTGATTTTATAAAATTAAAAAAGGATTACTACCAAGAAACAGCTTTTAATGATAAAAAAGCACTTGGCAACACATTTGGATTAGTAGGTGCTTATAGAGCTGGAACAGATTTAACATCGCAATTTATTGGAAAATTTGATGTTAGTTTTTATCCACTAGGCGACAATGTCATAGTGTTAGTAACCGATTCAAAAACACAAAATTCTTTAAAGCCTTGGTTAAAAATACCTAGTTGGTTTGGAAAAAAATATGAAGAATTTGGCAACGTTAGTCGTTCAGTGCCTTCATATAGTGAAAATAATGATTATACGTCAACGCGACAATCTTACTTATTTGTTTTACCTAAATCATCATTCCGTGAATAAACTTACAACATTAAAAAAAATAGGAATTAATATTTTAATTATATTTTTCTTTTCATCATGTGTCTATGATTATGACAACATGATTGGCACCTACATTAAAATTGACAACGATGTAAAAGAAATATTGCATTTAAAAAATGATAATCAATATTACAGAGAAATTTATGACATAAATAACAATGAACTCTTGATTAAATTTCAAGGTAATTACTCATTAGAACATGATTACATTAATTTTAATGATTTTTATTTAAGTTTCCGAACTATTGAGTTGCATAAACAAAATATGAATAGTGGAGGAAAAACAGATATACGTTTGAGTATCAATAGAAATATTTTTTTTACAATATATATTGAAGAAACATCATGTGGAGAAGTTTTTGCTGTTTATGAAAAACAATAAAAACCAGCTGTGCAAAGTCTTCCAAAACGGTAAAGCTTTAAATTAAAATGGGTTGTGCTACCCCGATCCGCAAAGTCTCTAAATAAATCGAAAAGATAAATTTTAAATGGGTTGTGCTGCGCAAATGCCAGCTGCGCAAAGTCTTCCAAAACGGTAAAACTTTAAATTAAAACGGGTTGCGCTGCGCAAATGTCTCCGACTTTGCGTCCACTAATACAGGCAGACACAAAACAAAAAAAACTTACAAACTAACCTGAATATTATTTCAAAGTAGATTTGTTTTAAAATAATTACAGAAAAACTTTTAAGAATAGAATTTTATTAAAAACAACATATAAATTTAATTAGGTCACAAAAAATTTATTTAATAATCAATTTCCTTGTAGAAGTTGCTTCGTTTTCACGAATTTTTATGATATAAACACCAGGCGATAATGATAAAACATTCAATTCTTTAGTAGAAATTGTAATTTGTAAAACTAATTTACCTAAAACGTCAAATATAGAAACGTCCTTGTTATCACCATTTTTAGAAGTTATGTAAACCTTTCCATTATTAACTGGGTTTGGATAAAGGTTTAATCCATCAATTGTCTGTATTTTACTATCTTGCGCTATTGCAAAACCAGAAAATAAACAAGCGAATAAAAGTACAATATGGAAGTATTTTTTTTTCATAATAAATCTATTTACAAATGTACAAAAACTATTCCAAAAATTATAAAAACATTGCAAATAGTTAATTCAAAAATAATTTATTTCAAATATATAATTTATTTAGAGTTTTCCAGAAGCTTCTAAATTTCTTTCAATTTTATGTTCTGGTCTAGTCCATTTTGGTTTTTCTCCTAAAGATTCAAATTGAGAATCATTTGCCTCAATTGTCTCTGGCTGTGCCATTTTTACAAATGGTTTTTGAGGAATAAGTCCTAACATTTCAAACATTTTCATATCTTCATTAACATCAGGATTTGGAGTTGTCAATAACTTATCTCCAGCAAAAATTGAATTTGCACCAGCAAAAAAGCACATTGCTTGACCTTCACGACTCATATTCATTCTCCCAGCCGAAAGTCTAACTTGAGTTTCTGGCATTACAATTCGTGTTGTTGCAACCATTCGAATCATTTCCCAAATTTCAACAGGTTTTTCGTCTTCAAGCGGTGTTCCATCAACTGCAACTAGTGCATTTATAGGCACTGATTCTGGCTGAGGATTTAATGTTGAAAGTGCTACTAACATACCAGCTCTATCTTTTATACTTTCGCCCATACCAATTATTCCACCACTACAAACAGTTACATTGGTTTTTCTAACGTTTTCAATTGTTTGCAATCGGTCTTCGAATCCACGTGTCGAAATTACTTCTTTGTAATATTCTTCAGAAGTGTCTAGATTATGATTATAGGCATACAAACCCGCTTCCGCAAGTCTTTGTGCTTGGTTTT
>JAYVBR010000217.1:0-3387 GCA_043750395.1 Bacteroidota bacterium
GTATATTTATCTCTTGCGGTTACTGCAAGACCATATATAGGACAGATGCCACAACAAGGATCGTCTTTCTTTTTTTCAATTACTTTTTCTTCTTCAATACAAATTTTGGGTTTCGTCGGAAAACGATAAGTTAAACCTGCAAACACACCAACAGATGCTAAATCGCAATTGCAAGGCTCTGTTCTTTTTGCTAGTTTGTTTGATGCTAGATTTATGTCTCCTTGCTCGTTCGCAATTGGTGCATAACCCGTTGCGAAACCAGTTGTTGGGTCAACTAATTCGGTACCATCAAAATGTTTTATATAATATGCTCCAGCATTTACACCAAAATTATTTGTAAAAAAATAATTGAATCTTACTTGAGCTTTTGCTGCCATTGAATTGCTTAAACTATATCCTGAATGGAAGTTTAATAATTGATTTGCAATTGTTGTGGTTTCTCGAACTTCTACTTTTCCGCCTTTTATTGATGATAAACCAATTCTAGTATTCAATTCTGCCGAAAATTTTCTCGATTTGGATAAATATCTAAAATCAGGTCCAAAACCATAAAACATTCTTGTTATTTTATCTTCACGAATTGTGAAACTTGTTAATCGTAAACCAGCAAAATTCAATAAATTGTCAACCGGATAAATGCTTTTCGGACTATTATTTAAATAATCAAAATCTAATCCAAGTCCGAACCAATTCCAATAATAATCTAGCGAAGCTCCAACTTCTAAACCGCTTTTATACTCAACATAAGGAAGATTGTTTTTGAACAATGGTTTGTCTATTCCAGCCCTAAGAGACAATTGAAAACCGTGGTTGTTAATTGGTTCTGTAACTGTTGCAGTTGCAACTTGAGCAATAACAGTTTGTCCAAAAAATGCAAATAACAAAATAATAATAGTAATTGTTTTTTTCATAATAAATTTATTTTTTCGAGAATAAACCTACATCAAAAACCAAATACAAACCAAAACCATTTAGAATACGGTAGGTTTTATTTAGGTAACGGTAAAAAAGTGTTTTTTTAGTCTAATATTGTAACTACAATTACAACTTTATGACCCTTTCGAATTGCATCAGGAAACACGGTTTCTTGGCTTAAACTAAATGTTTTTTCAGGATAAGATTCTTGCAAAATTTCTATTCTTTCGGTGATAATGGCAATTCCTTTAGAAATATGATACTCATTTTGGGGTTTGTCGGTATTTATTCCAAATCCATTATCAATAATTTCGATTGTTATCGCATCTTGGTTCAAACTAAAATTCAAATCGATTTTTCCATCGTTCTCTTTTAAATGCGAAACACCGTGAAGAATGGCGTTTTCTATAAATGGTTGCACAATCATATTAGGAATTTTAGTTTGAAGAGTATCAATTTTCTCGTCGATATTGAATGTAAATTCAAAATTCATAAAACGAACTTGTTCTAAATCAAGATATAATTTCAATCTTTTAATTTCGTCAGACAAACTAATAAACGGTTCTGATGCTTGCGACAAAAACAACCGAACCAACCGTGCCAATTTTGCTAAGTGTTCACTGCTTTGCTCTTTTTGATTGCTGTTCACAAAATATTGAATCGCATTCAAGGAATTGAATACAAAATGCGGATTCATCATTGCGGACAATGCACTTTGTCGAAGTTCTATGATTTTGTTTTTTCTATCAAATTTAATTTGTTGCTTAATCGTTTTTTGTTTTTGAAAATTTTCGTCAATTAGTTTATAAATTGCCCAAATTAAAATTCCAAAAAGCACTAAAAACCACCATTTTAAGAAAAAAGGAAATTCGCGATATACAATTAACGATTGGTTGTCAAAATTAGAATTGATGTCTTTTACTCGAACTTGAATTTTGTGTTCGCCAAACGAAACGGTTTCAAAATCGATAGTTTTGTTTTCTAGAATTGTCCAATTGGAATCATCGATTTTGTATTGGATTAATTGGTTTTTTATGGAATTGAAATTCTGAATTTCTAAAAAAATCTGAATCGATTTTTGTTGGACAACGATATCAATTTTTTTGTTTAATTGCTTTCTTTTTTGTGTTTTGAAATCATTATAAAAAAAAGTAGTTTTGGGTTTTATATTTTTTTGAGTTAGCAAATCAAAATCGATTTTTGCTAAACCATCTTTGGTTGCAACCAACAATTCTTTTTCGAAAATAGCAACATTATACACATCGTTATTTGGCAAATAATTATGTTTGTTTAAAACACGATTACCATTTTTAGAAATCATAAAAAGTCCATTTCCAGCACACAAAAAAACAGCATTGCCAATTGGTTTTATTTTATGAATATTATCTATTTTTACATCATTAATTTGAGAAATACTATCAACAATTTTTTCGTTAAAAACTTTATAAATCGAGTTGTTTGCAGCAATCCACATTGTATCATTTACGAAGGCAAAATCTTCTATATAACCTTTGATTTTAAATTTTAAATCTCGTTTGTTGTATATAAATTTATCATCAAAAGTTCTTATATTTATTTTTTCGGCATTATTAAAATAATATTGGTTTTTATGAAAAACAACTTGTTTAATTTTCTCTTTTATTGATGTTTTAGAGGCAATCGATTTAAAGCTTACTTTTCCTTTTTCAAAAATATTGATAGATGAATTTCCTGCCAAAACATAATATTTGTCATTTTCTTTTTTAATTATTTGTTTGCCAGAAACTGTTTGCAAATTTGTTGTTTTGTTCCAACTTACAACATCATTTATCGGATAATAAAATATTGGAATATCGTCGAGATTGCCAATTTTAATTTCTAAATCAGATTTCTCAATTAGCTTTAATTCTTTATTTTGATAAGAATACAAACTGAATTTTGTAGCAACAAACAATGATTTTTTATCCAACGAATTGGCAAAACCATTAAAATAATTTTCTTGATTTTTAAATCTAATACTTGAATTAAAAGTACTCGGAATACAAAACAATCCATTTTCGTTGGTTGCTATCCAGATTTTTCCTTTTTTGTCACAAAACAAGTAATTAATATTGTCTGAAGAATTCAAACCCAAATTTTCGCTAATTAAATTCCAATTATTATTTTTTAGCATAAAAAATCCTTTGCCTTGAATGCTTAACCAACAATTTTCTTGATTATCAACAATAAAGTCATATTTAAAAATTGGTTTTAAGGAAAGTGATTGTGGAAGTTCTATTTTGTTTGTAATTTTACCTTTAAAATCTATAAAAAACAGAAAATTTTCATCTAGAATGCATACATCTTTTTTTCTAAAAATTACTTTGTGCAAAAAATTCACTTCGTTAGGAAGTGGCACTTTTAAATTATTAAAAATTAGATTATCGTTTTCAAACTGAATTTCTTGATTGTCTTGAACTAAGATTGGTGGTGCAATTTTTTCCGAATTATTAT
>JAYVBR010000218.1:0-7866 GCA_043750395.1 Bacteroidota bacterium
AAAAGCATCTAATGTTACATTGCTAGAATTTAATAAATTATCGGTAATTGTTAAAACTGCATTTGGAAGACCGCTAAATGTTATAATCGATGTATTTCCAAAACAAATGTTTTCTGACAAACTCGTTATTTTCGCATCATTTACAACAACTTTATAAATATTAGAAGCTTGGCAAGTCGAAGATCCTGTAAATGAAATATCGTCAAGGGCAAAATCATTTCCAACAATACTTAACTCTCGGTCAAATATGCAAATTTGCGCAGCTGTACTTACGCCTGAATTCCAAGTGTAAGTAACCAAAGTCCAGTTATTACAAGTAACTAAAATTGGCGCTGTAAAAGGCAAACCTTGAGAAACTCCGTTAATTGTAGTTTCTAATCTTGCAGGATTATTTACCGCAACCGTTTGCACCCAATAACTAAAAGTATAAGGTTGACCAGCTGTAACAGGAATAGTTTGACACCAAACTTTATTATTGCCAGCATTAATATCTGAACCATCAAAAACCATCATATTTCCAGTTCCTGTAGTTTTATCGCCGCAAGCAGAAAATGTTGGAAACCATGTACTAGGATTGGTAACAATTCCATATTTAGTTTGGCTACTAGCCGTATTTGCAGGATTCAAATATTGATAATCTGATGTAAAACCTATATTTCCTTGACTGAAATCGCCGTTAAAAACCAAATTTGGAGAAGTAGTTACTGATAATGGCGAAGTAACCGTATAAGTAGTTGTAACTAATGGACTAACCGTTATTGCCGCAATATTAGGTGTTGTCAATGTTGGATCAACAGGATTTGCAGTCCAAGTATAACCCAATGCGCTTCCACTTGCGGTTAAATTTATTGGATTTGTTTTACAAATATCCGTTAAAACAGATGGAGTAATTGTAAGTTGACTTGCGGGTTGCGTAATCACGATTCCATTTGTAGGAAAAATAGTATTTGCCGTATCTTTTACAGATAAATCATAAGTTCCTGGTGCTAATCCAGAAAAAATTCCTGAAGTTGTACTTATTGTTACTGCTCCGGTTGAAGTATTTGTTAATGAATATAATGTATAAGGTGCTATCCCTCCTACTCCATCTATAATAATGGTTCCGTTATTAGCATTAAAACAAGACACATCGAATTTTGAATAACTTAACGAAAGTGGCAATGGTGGAGCTATCAAAGAAAAATCATCAACAGCAAAATCGTTGCCTATATTACTAACATTGTTATTCCAAAGTTCTATTTGTACACAAGCGTTTGTTGGTCTAAAAGTATGTGTTACTTTTTGCCAACCCCCAGAAGGTAATGATGCCAATAAAGCCCCAGAAACCAATGTAATGTTATTAGCATTATTAAATTGTAATCCAATATTTGCTCTAGTTGCGTTACTGGTTACTTGTGTAGAGACCGATTTAATCCAATAACTAAAAGTATAAGTTGCACCAATTATCAATCCGCATACCCCACCACCTGTTCCTCCAGCTCTCCAAAAACGTTGTTGACCGCCCGTTGTCGTTCCATTTATTACTAACATTTGCCCAAAACCATCGGTATGGTCGCCACCAGGATTAAATATTGCTGTATTCATTGGTTGTGGATTATTGGTAATGGCCCAATTTCCTTGCGATGCATTGCCGACATTGCCTGCAACTTGAGTATAACCAGCTCCATTTAAACTAAAACCAACGCCATTTCCTCCGATAGAAAAAGTTCCATTTGTTAATAAATTTTGGGCATTTGCAATTGATGAAAATGCTAGTATTAATAAAATTGTCTTGAAATTTTTATAAAATAGTAATGAATGTTTCATTTAAAATATATGTTTAATTTGGTATTGAAGTTTAGAATAAGTAAATGTAAATATATTGTGCAAATTACAAAAAAAACTGACAAATCATACTGAAAATTTAAAATTTAATATTAAGAATAATTTAGCATTTTTAATATAATATTTTTTAACTTTGTAAGTTGAAATTTATATAACAATTTAATGATAAATAACGACGAATCTCTTGATTTAATAGGAGATAATCACATTGCAACTGCCGCACAAAACCCAATTCGAAAAGATGCTTTTGACCTTTCTGATGCCGATAAAATAGCATCTATTAAAAAAGATGTTTACAATATTTTGCAAACTCTAGGTCTTGATATGACCGACGATAGCATTCAAGGCACGCCAAATCGTGTTGCTAAAATGTTTGTAAACGAAATTTTTGGCGGATTAAATCCTGCCAAAAAACCAAAAGCCAATACTTTCGAGAACAATTACAAATACAATGAAATGTTGGTCGAAAAAAACATAATAGTTTATTCGACTTGCGAACACCATATGTTACCAATTATTGGTCGTGCGCACATTGGCTATATTTCAAATGGTCGTGTAATTGGTTTGTCTAAAATGAATAGAATTGTAGAATTTTATGCCAAACGTCCGCAAGTTCAAGAAAGGTTAACAATGCAAATTGTTCAAGAACTGCAAATTGCACTTGGAACAGACGATGTTTGTTGCGTTATCGATGCCAAACATTTATGCGTAAATTCTCGTGGAATTAAAGATATTGAAAGTAGTACAGTAACATCAGAATTTGGTGGAAAATTCAAAAATATTGAAACCAGACGAGAGTTTTTGGATTATATAAAGCTGGAAACTAAGTTTTAGAGCCCCCTAACCCCCAAAGGGGGAATAAAAAATAGATAATGTCAAAATATAAAGACAATTCCATAAAAATATACAACTCGCTTTCGGGCGAGAAAGAAAATTTTGTTCCAATTCACGAAGGAAATATCGGAATGTATGTTTGCGGACCAACAGTTTACAGCAATGTTCACTTGGGTAATGTGCGAACTTTTATGTCGTTTGACGTCATTTACAGGTATTTTTTGCATTTAGGATTTAAAGTTCGATATGTCAGAAACATTACCGATGTTGGACATATTGTTGATGATGTTGACGATGGCGAAGATAAAATTGCTAAGAAAGCTAAGTTAGAAAAACTTGAACCAATGGAAATTGTACAGCGATATACCGTTGATTTTCATCAGGTTTTGAACGCTTTTAACTTTTTACCACCCAATATTGAGCCTACTGCAACGGGACATATTATTGAACAAATAGAAATTGTAAAAAAAATTATCGATAATGGTTTGGCTTATGAAACCAATGGATCAGTTTATTTTGATGTTGTAAAATACAATGAAACCAACAATTACGGAATTCTAAGCGGTAGAAATATCGAAGATATGCAAAATAATTCGAGAGAATTGGACGGTCAATCAGACAAGAAAAACGCTCAAGATTTTGCACTTTGGAAAAAAGCAGAACCAGAACACATAATGCGTTGGCCTTCGCCTTGGGGCGATGGTTTTCCGGGTTGGCATTTAGAATGTACAGCTATGAGTACCAAATACTTAGGCAATCATTTTGATATTCACGGCGGTGGAATGGATTTGAAATTTCCGCATCACGAGTGCGAAATTGCTCAAAATCAAGCTTGTACAAACCAAACGCCTGTAAATTTTTGGATGCACGCCAATATGTTGACTTTAAACGGCAAAAAAATGTCGAAATCGACCGGCAATAATATTTTGCCTGGCGAAATCCTGACTGGCGATAACCCGTTTTTGAGCAAAGCATTTTCGGCTGCAGTGGCAAGATTTTTTATGTTACAAGCGCATTATCGCAGTAATCTTGATTTTTCTGACGATGCAATTTTGGCTGCCGAAAAAGGTTTTAATCGATTGATGGAAGCGGTAAGCAATTTGCCAAACTTATCAGCTTCAGATTCTTCAAATATAGATATTAAAGCTTGGAAATTTAATTGTTATGCAGCAATGAATGATGATTTTAATGCTCCGATTTTGATTTCGCAATTGTTCGAAGGTGTAAAATTCATTAATTTATTGAAAGAAAATTCCATTACATTAACCAAAGAAGATTTAGCCGATTTTTCTAAATCAATGCACGAATTTATATTTGATGTTCTTGGATTACAAAACGAAAATGCAAATTCTAATAAAAACAACAAGCTAGACGATGTTGTTAATTTATTAATAGGTTTGAGAAAACAAGCTCGTGACAATAAAGATTTTGCAATGTCTGACCAAATTCGAGATGAATTATTAGCAATTGGTATTCAATTGAAAGACGGCAAAGAAACAACCGTTTTTAATGTTCAGTAATCAGTATTTAGTTGGCAGTTTTCAGATTTTAGATTATTGACCAAATTTGTCATTTCGAGGGAATCTCACACAAATATTTAACAAACCTTTATTGAATTGCGAATTGCATAAAAAATATAATGAAACCAACAAGCCCGTTTATATTTTTAATTAGATTTTACCAATCGGCAATTTCGCCTTTCACGATGGCATCTTGCAGATATGAACCAACTTGTTCGAGTTATACAATCGAAGCTTTACAAAAACACGGAATTTTGAAAGGCAGTTTTTTAGGAATTAAAAGAATATTGAGTTGCAACCCTTGGGGCGGAAAAGGTTATGATCCGGTTCCTTAGATTTTGAAATACAATGTCAATTGCAATATTAATTATACATATAAAAACATACAACAAATAAAATAAATGATACACACATTAGGCATAACTTGGAATCCTTCTGAAGGAATAGATTTAGGGTTTTTTATGATTCGATATTATAGTTTAATGTGGGTAACTGCCTTTGGATTAGGTTGGTACATTACAAAATATATTTTTATTCGCGAAGGCGAAACCTTAGAAAAATTAGATTCATTGTTCATTTGGACCGTTGTTGCAACAATGCTCGGCGCACGTTTGGGTCACGTAATTTTTTATCAATCGGAGCTTTTTTATGAAGATCCTTTGAGTATTTTGTTACCAATACAAACCGTCCCAGAATTCAAATTTACTGGTTTTGCTGGACTAGCAAGCCACGGAGCAGCAATCGGAATTGTGATTTCTATGGTTTTTTACAGCAAAAAGATAATTCAAAAACCTTTGTTATGGGTTTTAGACAGAGTAGTAATACCAGTGGCGAGTGGCGCAGTTATTATCAGATTAGGAAATTTTTTCAATTCAGAAATTTATGGAAATCCAACATCAGGAGAAAATTTCTATGCTGTAAAATTTGTGAAAGATGATGAATTTTGCAGTCCAAATACCGCAAAACAAATTACAAGTTTATCAAATTCTAACGAAGCCTACAATGCAATTCAAAATGATCCAAAGTTTATTGAAACTTTAAATGCAATTCCATATCGTCATCCTGCGCAATTGTACGAAGCTATTTGTTACGTATTTGTATTTGCGGTTTTGTTTTTCTTGTATTGGAAAACAGATTCTCGCAAAAAACAAGGTTATATTTTTGGAATGTTTATGATTTTGCTTTGGACAGTTCGATTTGTAGTTGAGTTTGTAAAAGCAAGTCAAGGCGGAATCGAAGAATCATTACACATTTTCTCGACTGGACAATGGTTAAGTATTCCGATGGTTTTGGTAGGATTTTATTATGTTTTTCGAACCAAGAAAACTGAAAATATATAAAAAAAGGAAAAACCTCGAATTGAATTCGAGGTTTTTTTAAATTCTTTACTGACGCAAATATTAATGCTGAATTATAACTTTAAACGATTTAGAAAAATTATTTAAACTAATAATTTTGCAAAAATAAATACCATTTTCAACATTTGAAACATCAATTGAAACCTCATTGTTTTTAGAAATAATTAGTTTTCCTGAAACATTATAAATTTCTATTAAAGTAATGATTTGGTTATTATCATTAACATTCAGTACATTTCGAACTGGATTTGGATAAACAGAAACACTATTTTTTAAAAACTCATTTTCATTATTTGATAATGCCGCACAAGAATTTGAATCACCAGGAATATTTGCATCAAGCCAAGTCAATCTTGTATTTAACCAATCTTTAAGTTGCTGAACGTGTCCCGCAAATGTTGTTTGAATAGGTTCTACTTCTGGTGTACCAGAATCAAGTGCTAAATGTTCCCATTTTTCATAATGACGTGTTTGAGATTGATTTAATTCTAAAGCAGAATTATCGATATAGGCCATTAAATTGGCAGTCGATAAAATATTAGTTCTCAAATCATTCCATCGACAGCGAAATTTATTCTGAAAATTCGAATCTTGCAACAATCTTACAAACCAACCAGGCGAATTAACATCTGGTCCACAATCATTAACATTGTATGCCCAACCAGAACCATCTGTGGTGGCAAAAATACTGCATTCATTAATGTTTTTCCAAGCCCAATCAAAATCCCAAATTGGACCAGCTTTAAGCTTTGACATTGCAGTTGGCGTATCAATATCTTTATGAAAATAACTGCTTTTCTTAAATCCATCGGCATTTCTTGCAAATTCGTTAACAACCAAGTAGTCAATAAACGAATTTACATCAATATATTTATTGTAACCAATTGTTAAATCAGCAAAATCAGAACTATACAGAGCAGTTTCAAAATTATTTATAAATGTTTGAATGTATGATTTTTGTTCAAGTGAAATATTTTCAGGTTTTGGATATTCATATACCAAATGAACATCAAGATTTAAATGATTAATAGGATGAAAATTTGACAACCAACTATCATCTGCTAACCAATAATCATTTTTAATAATATAACCACCAGTTACATTTATTCCAGTATTTTCAATGGGATCAAGTTTGGCAATATTTACTCGATTATTGCCTCTTTTTATATTTTCCATTAACAAATAAACCCCAACATATTCGCCATTTAATACCACTTCGCAAAATTTAGTTCTGGTTGCATAATTACCCATTTCATTGAAAAGTTTATACGATAATGTGTTTCGAATAAAAACTTTATCATTATAACTGGACAATAAAATCCAATCACTTTCTGACGGCATTCCCAATAATGAAACATTTTGTTTTACATTAAGTGCATTTCGAGTTTCTAATTTATAAGGTTTTTGAGGAAAATTTATAGATGAAGCACCACGCAATTCTATTCCAATTTTATTATTAAAAGCGTTTGGCACATCAGTCACATTGTTAATTACTCCTGCTCCATTATAAATAATTTGCATCGTAGCATCAATTTTTGGTTCATCGGGAATTTCGATACCTGCTGTATTTAATAAAACTATTGGCAAATTTGAGGTTGTAAATATAACTGGACTTTTATTAGAGATTGTTTGTCCAAATAAATTTAAAACTATTAGAAATAATAATATAGTTGTACCTTTTTTCATTTTTATTTATTTAATTTTTAATTTTAATTTTTAAATTGATATTTTAAATTACAAAATTAAAACAAAGTTATCTGACCATCATCATCGGGTTCGATATCTTGTATTTCATCTACAATTGTTTCGCCATTAACTTCAATGTTTTCGGCAATAATTTCTGCAGGAATTTCATAAAATAATGGTTCTAACATATTGACTTGTTTTAGTTTATCGGCAGTTAATTGATTTCCGAGTGCTTTCATTCCTTTTACAGCGATAAAACTTTCTAAATCGACAGTTTGGTTTTCTTTTTGAACGCCTTTTACTTTTGTGAATACCAATTCGGCAACTGGTCGATAATCGGTAGCGACGATTTCGAGTTGCGATTTTTCGTGTTCTGTGATGAAACTTTCCTCTTTGTTTTCGACTTCAACCAAGAAACGTTTTACATAGTAGCGTTCTTTTTCTCCATCATAATAAATCGCAGAAATTGGTTTATTAGGAATCCATTTTTCTAAGACAACCATATCTTCATCGAAATGTGTTGACAATTCAGGAGTAATAACTTTTAGTTTTCCAGTTTGAGAAATCACTAAAATTTTATCACTAGGACGGAATTCTCCAAGTAATTCGCCACGAGCATCGGTATTTAATCTTTGAACTGTATC
>JAYVBR010000219.1:0-7860 GCA_043750395.1 Bacteroidota bacterium
TCTTCTGCCCAATTGAAGCCCAACCATTGCAAATCTTCTTTAATAGCATCGACATATTCTTGCTCTTCTTTGGCAGGATTGGTATCGTCAAATCGCAAATTTACTGGTGCATTATACTTTAATCCCAGTCCAAAATTTAAGCAAATCGATTTGGCGTGACCAATGTGCAAGTAACCATTTGGCTCGGGCGGAAACCTGAAACGCAATTTATTTTGAGGAAAACCACTTGCTAAACTGTCTTCTATTATTTGTTCTAAAAAATTAAGAGATTTATCTTCTGACATTTGAAATTTAATTTGAATGCAAAGATAAAAAAAAGGTTTCAAGTTTCAGGTTTCAAGTTGCTCAATAAACTTGAAAATTAAGAACGGAAACAAAATATTTAATATATTTGTATTAATTATAATATTATGAGACAAGTAATGGTTACTATTCCAGATGAATACTACGATAATTTGATGGAGTTTTTGAAACCTATTCCTGATTCAAAAGTAGATAATCGAGAAGAAGAATACAATAAAAAAATTCAGGAAATGGTTTTAGAACGTGTTAAAAACTCTAAACCAGAGAATTATGTAGATCCTCGTGAATCATTACAACGATTAAAAGTAAAATATGGCTTTAATGTACAGACGCTAATTCGTGCTGAATTAGAACTTGATGAAATAATTTTTTATAATGAAAATATTTAAAATGGTTTAGGAAATAGATTTCTAACTGATTAAGAGAATTTATTAGAAATTTTGGAATATTATCCATTTTTTGAACAAAAATATAATATTATCAGACAATTGCCTTTCAAAAAATTTCCATATACAATTCATTTTCAAGTTGATGAATTTGAGAATAAAGTTTACATTGAATCAATAACTTGCGATTATCAAAATCCCGCAAATAGTAGAATTAAATTTTAATGGGCAAAATAAAACTAACTAATATTCGTACATTTTCGTACCACGGCTGTTTGGTCGAAGAAAGCAAAATAGGTTCAAATTACCGAGTTGATTTGGAAATTGAAACTGATTTAACTAAATCTGAAATTTCTGATGACTTGAAAGATACAGTTGACTATGTGCTTTTAAATCAAATAGTTGTCGATGAAATGGCAATTCGAGCTAATTTATTAGAAAATGTTGCGAGACGAATTATTGATAGTTCGATGTCAAAAATCCCGACTTTAACTTATATAAAAGTCGGGGTTTCTAAATTAAATCCTCCAATTGGTGGCGATGTTCAAGAAGTTACTATAGAAATTGAGGAATTAAGATTAACGATTGTTGATTAACGATTCTTGATTTAAGATTGAAAAAACTCCAAATTACTTAAAAGGTTTTGAGGCATCATCCAGATTCGAATATTATGTTTATCTAATTTTTTCAAAGAATTAAACCAACATAAAAAATCTTCTTTTACAAGAAAATTTTAAAAACTTAGTCTGGATTCGAACTATATCTTTATCTAATTTTTTCTAAAAATTAATCATAAAAAAAAAACCTTCAAATTACTTTGAAGGTTTTTAGACTTTTCGTTCGTATTCGAACACTATCTTTATCTAATTTTTTCTAAAAATTAATCATAAAAAAATCCTTTCGTTTGAAAGGATTTTAGAGGCATCGTCCGGATTCGAACCGGAGTAGGAGCTTTTGCAGAGCCCAGCCTAGCCACTCGGCCACGACGCCATTGTTTTGATGGAATGCAAAAGTAACATTATATTTTTAATATAAAAATTTTATTTCTCTTTAGGCTCAATTTTTTCGATTGCTTTTTTTACAAACTTTTGATTGCTTGGAAACCAGGCTTGTGACATTATTGAAATTCCAAAAATAATTAATAATAAACTTGTCCATTTTTTAATTTTGAGAATGTTTGTTGGTGTTAATTTGTTTTTTAATTTTTTAGCTAATATCATTTTTCCAATATCGACAATTAAATAAGTGATGATTACTGTCGAAAAGAAAACCATTAATCTTGGTGTTTTTAATTCCATAACTGGACCGAAAGTCAAGAATATCAAAAACCAAAAACCTAGAACCCCGACATTAATAAAATTTAAAAATAATCCTTTAAAATACAAACTTCTATAGTCTTTTTTGACTAATTCGAGTTGAATATTTTCATCAGATTCGTCTAAATTTTTAGAATCTTTTTTGAGTTTTAGAAATGATATTATTCCATAAGTTATCATTATCAATCCACCAAAAATATATAAAGCTGGTTCGTCTTTGATATTGTTTATTAATCGATAACTCGAGAAAACTGCTATTGCAATAAACACAAAATCGGCTGTTACTACACCTAAATCAAATACAAATGCAGCTCTAAAGCCTTTGGTTGCTGCTGTTTCTAGAACAATAAAAAAAACTGGACCTATTAAAAAGCACAATAATATTCCTAAAGGAATTGCCATAAAAACGTCTTGAATCATAAATTGAATTTAGAATTATTTCAAAAATAATAAAATTATACTAAAACTTATTCATTATTCTCTTTAATTGTTCCACCAAGAACTGTTTTTTTGTTGATTTGTTTTGGTTTTCCGTAAATTTTTATGTTTCCACCAGCTCTAGTTCTTGCATCGACAAAATCGGTTGCGAAAATATTGGCTTCTCCGCCAGCATTTGCAGTTATTGTAGTTTGTGCTGTAATTAAATCTTTAGCGTCTAATTCGCCTCCAGAATTGGTAATTGCATCTTGATTTTTAGCTTTTCCTTCGAGATTTACATTCGAACCGTTTGAAGAACGAACCGATACTTTATCAACATCTAAATTAATTTTTATTTGAGAACCTTCTTTTGCAATTACTTCGAAAGAAACTCCCTTAAAAGTTTCTTGGCTTGATATTCTTGATCCTTCATTGGCTTCGATTGCATCAATTTTCTTGAAATATAATGTAGCAGAAACATTGTCGCCTGAAAGTAATTTGGTTAATGGCATTCTAATTTTTAACTCCCCATTTTTATTGATTAATTCAACTTCTTCTGCATAATTTCCGTTGAGAATTATCTTATTTTCTAAACCTTGAATCAATAAAACTTCTATTTGATCAAATGAAGTTACTTTATTGAAATCACCTAAAGTTTTTGTGATTTGCCCAAAATTCATTTGAGAAATCATTGCAAAAGTTATTAAAAGTATATTTTTCATTATCTTTTTATTTAAAAAGTTATAATATATTTATCTAATCATTCCACCCCAAACAAAGTTATCAAAATTCGTGCTATTTTTTCCTAGAATAAATCCTTTTTCAATATTTACATTTTTTGCAAGGTTCATCATTTTTTTGTAATCTATTGGATGTGCGGTTTCTTTTACTTCGAATGCTATTCTTTTATCTATAATAAAATCTATTTCTTGACCAGTTTTTAATTGATAATAATTGACTTCGCCAAAATGATGTAACTGATTAAAAATTGCGTTTTCGAACTTTGAACCACTACTTAAATCTGCAAATTGTGACGCAATACCATTGTCAAGAAAATAAATTTTACGAGCCTTTACTATTTCTTTATCGGCATTCATCGAATAAACTGGGATTGTTTTTATAAAATAGGTATTCTCTAACAAATAAATATAATTTTCTACTGTTGCTCTCGATAAATTTACTGTTGTTGCTATTTTAGAAATATCTAATTTTGACCCAATTCTTGCTGCTAAAAGTTTAATAATATTTGTTAATTCTGGAATTTTCTTAATATCAGCAATTTGAACTAAATCAATATTAATATAAGAACTTAAAATATCTTGTAATAAATCTTTTTTCTCTGAAATATCTGAATTTAAAACAACTTCTGGAAATCCACCATAAATACAATAATCTTCATATTCAAATTTTAATGAGCTAGATAAATATTCACTATTTTCTAATTCATTTAAATTGAGTATTGGTTTGTATTTTATATTTTTAAAAGTCAAATATTCACCAAAATCTAATGGATAAATTTCAAAAATTTTTTTTCGACCAGCCATCGATTCCTGAAATTTATTTTTAATATAATAAGAACTTGATCCTGTAACTATAAATTTAATATCATAATGATCATATAAATATTTAATTACACTCGGAATATTTGGTAATAATTGAATTTCATCTATACAAATCATTACTTTTTTGGAAAAATCAACTCCATCGTCACTTATTTTTTTGATTATTGCATCATAATTTCTAGCACTAAACAAGTCTCTATCATCTAATTTTTCTAAATCAAAAAACAATTTATGTTCGATATTTGAAGCCTCTATTAGTTGTTTTACTAACGTAGTTTTTCCTGTTCGACGCATTCCTGTGAGAACTGTTACTTGTTTTACAGTCAAATGTTTCTCTAATGAACTGTATATCTTTCTTTTAAAACTCATGTTAGCGTAATTTTAGCATACAAATATACTAAAAAAATAATTGTACTTTACAAATAGTATTACTATTTGCAATATGTACTTTACAAATAGTATTACTATTTGCTAACTTCACTTTACAAATAGTACAATTTTAACAAAATAAAATACTAAAAAAGATACTTAACAGGTTTTTAAAACCTGTTAGGAAATTTCTAATTCTTCCTCAAATAATAAAAGTCTAATTGTTTTTTAACTAGATCGGCTGTTTTTACTTTAACATAAATTTCGTCTCCAAGTTGCAAAATATTTTTGGTAGTTTGTCCAACTAATGCATATTGTTTTTCATCAAATACAAAATAATCGTCTTTTATCTCTCGAATTCTTACCATTCCTTCGCATTTATTTTCGATGATTTCTACGAAAATTCCAAATTCGGTAACGCCAGAAATAACACCCAGAAACTCTTGATCCATATGATCTTTCATATATTTTATCTGCATATATTTCACAGAATCGCGTTCGGCTTTGGTTGCCAAACCTTCCATTTGTGAACAATGTAAAGATTTAGATTCATATAATTCAGCATTGGCAGATTTTCCGCCATCGAGATAAAATTGTAATAATCTATGCACCATAACATCTGGATAACGACGAATTGGCGATGTAAAATGACTGTAATAATCGAACGATAATCCGTAATGTCCAATATTTTCGGTCGAATAAACGGCTTTACTCATACTTCGAATGGCTAATGTGTCTATTAAATTTTGTTCTTTTTGACCGTGAACATCTTTCATTAATTGATTCAGAGCTTGAGCCACCGAACCTGAATTAAAATCGACCGAATAACCAAATTTCTTAATCAATTCTGACATTGCCAACAGTTTATCTTCGTTAGGTTCGTCGTGAATTCTATAAATAAAAGTTTTTTTCTGACGACCAATATATTCGGCTACTTTTTTATTTGCAAGAAGCATAAATTCTTCTATTAAATGATTAGAATCTTTACTTTCCTTGAAATAAACACCATCGGGATTTCCGGTTTCAGATAAATTGAATTTTACTTCGACTTTATCAAATGAAATTGCACCGTCGTTCATACGTTTTTCACGCATTATTTTAGCTAATTCATCGAGTTTTAAAGTAGCAAAAACAATTTCATCCGAAACTTTATAAGAACTTCCAGTAATTGAGGTTTCTAACGGAATTATATTTTCTTTCGATTCTATTATAAACTGCGCTTCTTCGTATGAAAAACGCTGGTTTGAATCGATAACTGTTCGACCAAACCATTGATTTTTTATAGTCGCTTTTTTATCTAATTCGAATATTGCCGAAAAAGTATATTTTTCTTCATTTGGTCGTAACGAACAAGCAAAATTTGATAAGACTTCGGGTAACATTGGTACAACTCTGTCAACTAAATATACTGAAGTTGCACGATTATATGCTTCATCATCTAAAATTGTTCCTTCTTGAAGATAATGCGAAACATCGGCAATGTGAATTCCAATTTCGTAATTTCCGTTATCTAAAATCTTGAACGAAAGCGCATCATCAAAATCTTTGGCATCTTTTGGATCGATAGTAAAAGTTAAAGTTTGTCGCATATCACGACGTTTTGCAATTTCCGATTCTTGAATTGTTGTATCAATTTTTTGTGCAAAAGTTTCTACTTCTATCGGAAATTCTGATGGCAAACCATATTCAGCTAAAATGGCATGAATTTCAGTATTATGTTCTCCGGGTTTTCCTAGAACTTTTATAACTTTTCCAAATGGTGAATCGGCTTTTTTAGGCCAATCTTCAATATGAACTAAAACGACATCGCCATTTTCGGCAGCACCAAAATTATCTTTAGATATAAAAATATCAGTGTACATTTTTGGATTTGCAGTACTTACAAATGCAAAATTTGGTTGCATATTAATCACACCAACAAAATCAGTTTTATAACGTTCAACAATTTCAATTACTTCGCCTTCAGGTCGTTTACCTTTTCGGCGGTTATAAACATAAACTTTTACTTTGTCTTTATCTAAAGCTCTATTTAAGTTATTGGTTGGAATAAAAACATCTTCGCCAAACTCTGGACAAATAAAATAAGCTGTTTTTCGACCAGTCATATCGATTGTTCCTTCATATAAATCTTCGGAAATTGCTTTTACCAAATATTTTCCGGGTTCAGATTCGATAATCATTTTTTGAGATGCAAGAATTTTCAAATCGTGAATTATTTCGTTTCTCGATTTGGTATCATCAACTTCAAGAATTGCAGCAATTTGCTTGTAATTAAATGCTTTATTGCTATTAATGGTTAATATTTTTATAATTTTATTTGAGAAATCTTTAGTATTATTGCTCGGTTTTTTTGGTAATTTACTCATAATTGTTTTCTAATATTGGCTAAATTACAAAGAAGATTTTAGAATATAGATATTAGAATATAGATTTATCGAAAATGTAACATTCATTGTATATTTGTCTTCAAGAAACTAAATTTCTAAGCCTAATAAATATTCTAAATTTTTTTAATAATGGAGGATTTTCAGACAATTGCAACCTTTAATTATACACACGAAATTGTGGTTCTTAAATCGATTTTACAAAGTGAAGGTATTCCGTTTTTGTTTCAAAATGAGAATTTAATTTCTATAGATCCATTTGCGAGTTTTGCCTATGGCGGAATAATTTTAAAAATCCACAAAAACGATTTCGAAATTGTTCAATCAATTTTAGATAATCTTAATAATAGAATGGAAATTGTTTAAAATTTTTATATATGAAAGTTTTCAACATTAAATAATAACAAAATAAAAAAAGTTTTTAAAAATTAATTTTTTGATGGTTATTATAGTGTGTCAATAGTTACCATAAAAATATAAAATTTAAACAACATTATTACTTTTAGGTTTTTATATTGATTTATGAACATAGTTTTTAGTCCTTAAATGTTTCATTATAAAGTGATTTTTAAAGTTTATCAACATCGGTTGATAACAAAAAAAGTCTTAAAAGTCTAAATAATATTTTTTAATAAATTGTTTATAAAAGTGATTTTTATAGTGATAACTTTTCTAAAAAAAACGCAAACTAAATTAGGTTTTCTAGTTTCGATTTTTGTATTACGAATTAAATCAATACCAACTAAAAATAGTTCTAAAAATCTATCTAAAGTTATCAACAGAAGTTATTAATTTAAGGTTAACTGAATATCAACGAATTGCATTTTTCTATTAACAATCTACAAAAATATTTTTTTAAGTTACTGATTTTAAATAAATTATATAATTTTAAAAAACTAAACAATTGTTAATGAATGATTTGTATATTTGAAAATATAAAATATTTTTTGTTCTAAAATTTTTATAATCTTCACCAAATAAAATTGGGTCAAATTTGCCATTATTTCTTTTTAAATGTTCTAAAAAAGCAAATGTTTTCAATTTTTAATTGCGAACTTTTTATTTTAGAAATAAAAATAATTATGTTTTTTTTTCTTCCTGGTGTGAGTTTATCAAAAAGCAT
>JAYVBR010000220.1:0-7823 GCA_043750395.1 Bacteroidota bacterium
CCTTAATACTACTTTTGGTTTTAATAATTGTTGCAATGGCATTTTTATAAAAACCAAAGAGAAATTTAAAACAAAATAGTAATATTAATAGTTCTTTGCGATGAAAACAAATCCAATTATACCAATTATAATATGTACAATACAATTATTTTGTCTTTTACATCTATTTTATTTGCATAATTTTAGTGATTCTCATATTCCAAAAGCATTCATTTTTCTACATTTTTATGCATTATTAAGTGTTTTTATTCTCATATTGTCGTATTTTCTATATTTCAAAAAAGAATTAACCATAAGAAATAATTTTTGGCGAATACCAATTGGATTTTCAGTAATTTTAATATTTGCGTTAATTATTTGTCATATTATTATGGGAATAAATAAGTACAATTAAGACGAACTTTAATTTGGCACTTTATATAGAAACACAAATTTATAAAATAATGAAAATTTTAATTTTAATAAATATCGGTACCATTTAAAACAAAATAATTTAAATAAACTATATTCAATAAAAATGAAAAAAATAACTAAGATTTTACTTATAATATGTTGTACTTCAATAAGTAGTTACGCACAAGATTTGCGAAAATTTGTAATGAAATCCGACTTGATTTTGTTTTGCAATGCTAATTCTGTAAATTATAAAAACAATGTGATTAACGATTTTACAACCGAACATTATTTAGAAATTAATAGTTTTATTAGAATAATAAAAAACACAAAAAATTTCAAGGAAAAAAAACTATCAATAAGAAGAAAAGTTGAAAACGAAGATTATTTTGAAACAAATTATAATTGTACAGGAACGGGTCGTGCAATATATGAAAGAGATTATTACGAAATTATTTTCCTAAAAAAATTAGGAAATCAATACGAAATTCTTGGACGAATTGACAACGAAGATACTTTAGAAACTTTTCAAGAGACAAATATCTTGATTGAACAAATTGATGTTTTAGATAAAATAAAAACTCCAAGAGAAAGATATATCAAAACAGTAGATTATTTTATTGAAAACAACGAAATTCCAAATTCAGAGTTCGAAGATTATTACAAAAAAATTGGCATTATTAAAGATTCTTTAGAATATTCGGATTTGCAATTGTTAAAAGCAAAAGATAAATTCTTGGCTGGCAATGAAAATTTATATGAAATTATTAAAATCAAATATAAACCCGAAACTGTTAATTATTTTATTGAAAAACTTAATAAAATTAAAAATAAAGAAAAATTAGAATACGAAGATTATAACGACTTTCGAGATATAATTAGTTTATTGAACAATAATTTTGACGATCAATACAACAGTCCAAACTATATTTTTAATAATTTATTGACTTCGGAAATCGAAAATTATGAAAAAAATAGAATTATGGAAATCTTGATAAATTGTGCAACTGAAAACAACAAATAGTAATGAAAGCTAAGCCAATTTTAAAATATCTTGCAATCAGAGTCGGCGTTTTAATTTTGGCATTATTATTAATGCTAACTTTTTTATATTTTTTTATTGATCCACATAGAAACTGTAGTGAATTTCAACATTATCACGATATGGGACAAGGAATGGCAATGTTTGGTGGTTCAATTTTTGTAATTTCAATATGGTTTTTAGTTTTATTTATAAAAGGAATAATGTATTGTATTAAAAAAGAGAAAAATACGCTATCATTTGCCTTAATGCTACTTTTGGTTTTAATAATAGTTATAATGGCATTTTTATAAATATCAAAAAAAAAATTGAAATTATGGAACTAATATATTAACTTTAATAGTACTTTGCGATGAAAAATAATCCAATAATACCAATTATAATAAGTACAATACAATTGTTTTGTATAATACATCTATTTTATTTGCATAACTTCAGTAATTCTCATATTCCAAAAGCATTTATATTTTTACATTTTTATGCGCTATTAGGCATTTTTATTCTCATATTATCGTATATACTATATTTTAAAAAAGAAATAAAAAGTAACTTTTGGCGAATACCAATTGGATTTTCAGTAATTTTTTTGCGTTAATTATTTGTCATATTATTATGGGAATAAATAAGTACAATTAAGACGAACTTTAATTTGGCATTTTATATCGAACATAAATATTATAAAATAATGAAAAAAATATTTCTTTTAATATTAATTTTAGGATGCCAAATTGTTTTTGCACAAATCGAATTAGAACTAAATTTAATTAATTCGATTAATGATTATAGAAATAATAAAAACGAAAGTCTTGAAAAAAAATTATGGTCAAACGTCAATCAAAAATTAAGAATAATGATAACAGATAAAAAAAGTGAGAATTATGATTATAAAAAATTAATTGCCCATTGCGATACGATTATGTATTCATTCATAAAATTCGAAACTGAAAATAAAAAATTTATTGCTTATTCATTGCAACGAACAAATTTTTATTCAGGTTTAAACTATGTTTGTACGAAAACTAATAAAGGTTTTAGAATAATTCACAAAGATTTAATTTCAACACATCAATTTTTTAGTGGAATCGAAAGCTTAAATAATTATGATTTTTTATTACTTGAAACACAATATGATTTGGCATATGGGTGCAATTATGGAACAGTTTTTAAATATAAAAATCAAAAGCTAAAAATAAAGGATGCTTTTTCGTATAGAAAAAAACTGAGAGTTTGTAATTTTACATCAACAAGCGAAGTGCAATTATATGATAAAGATGGAATTATAATTGACACAAACAAACCAAAAACTAATCCACTCATTAAAATAGAATTTAACAGAAAAAACAAAATTTTGTTTTATATCGATCAAACAAAAGGCGCAAAATACATTAATGGAAAATTCAAAATTAATGATTACGACGAACGAAAAATGCTTGAATAAATAGTCGTAAAAATGAAAAAATAATATTTATATTTATTTACATAATCATAATTACACATAAACTATTTGCTAAAACTAAACGATTTACAAAAGTAGTGCCTAGTTTTATAGTAAACTGTCTACATTCGACCAAAATCTAAAAAAAAATCCAATTTTTTCTAAAATTGGATTTTTTTCTAAATTTACTAGTTTTAATTAGCTAATACTACATTTTAGCTTTTAAATCTTTGGCTTTTTGAGTCATTTCCATAGCTTTATAAACACTTAATAATGTTTTTGCAACAGCATCATTCTTTGAATCTAATTCATAAGCTTTTTCTAAGAATGGTAATGCATCTGCAAACATTTTAGAACGGTTTGCTTTTATTGCATCATACTTTTTTGTATCAGCAACAGATGTTCCTAACTTAGACATATCGTTTACAAATTTTTCATCATCACGCAATTTTAACTCAGACATATTTATATATGCATCTGTATAATCAGGTTTCAATTCAATTGCTTTTTTAAAGTATTTTTCAGCTTCAACTGGCATTTTAGAGTTGCTGTTAGTTACTCCTAAATTAAAATAAAGCTCAGGATCGTTAGGGTTTTTTTCGATTGCTTCTTTAATTATTCTTTGATAATTAGGAATATCTTTTAGTTCATAATACAAATTAGCTTCTGTCATTATTAAAGAAGTATCGTCAGGAGCGTCTTTTCTTGCTTCTTGAATAGCTGTTATTGCTTCTTGTTTTTTACCAGATTGAACTAAAATTAAAGCAATGTTTCTTACAATTTCAGGTTTTTTTGAAGGTTGTTTTTCGTCTTTTGGAGCATTATGAGAACCCGCTTTTACATACAAATCTCTTTCGCTTTTTGAATTAAAAAATTCTGCTTTTTTGGTGTCAACATTATTGGCCGAATATGAAGTTGATTCTCCTGTAAAATTTACTCTTTTCAATTCTTGATAATAATTCAATGCCAATTCGTAATCTTTAGCATTCAAAGCAAAATTTGCAGCATAATACAATTTCTCTGGATCTTTTGAATCTAAATCATATACACTTTTTAGTATCAATGCCGCATCTTTATATTGTTCTTTTTCACTAATTTTTACAGCGTGACTTACTAAAAGTGATTTTAAAATTGGAGCATTTTCGTTGATTCCTTTTGATAAAGTTGCTGAACCCTGTTTTCTTTCAAAATCCAAAAGATTGTTTCTACCATTTACTAAATTATAAATATTTGTAGCATTTAGATATTGTGCTACTATTTCTGGACTGTTTTTATTGACAGATTTTGTGTTTGCAGCTAAGTATTCAACATAAGGCGCAACTGATTTATAATAAGCGGTATAAGCTTTTTCAGAATCTGTTGAACCAGTTACTAACGCATCGATTGAAGAAATGTTTGATTTGAATTCAGCAACATCTTTATCAGATGGTTCTGTTTTTTCGTAAATTTTCTTTAATGCTTTTAATTGATCTTTCTGTGCAAATGTTGTTAACGTTATTAATAACGCTGTTGCTAATATTGTTATTTTACTCTTCATCATTTTATTTTTTTTAATTTTTTTTTATTTTTAATTTTTTTTTCTTTGATTTTAAAAGTTAAAAACTAGTTTTCAATTTCTGTGCCAAAATTGAAAACTAGTTATTTGTTTATAATTTATGCTTCGTCATCAGTATCTTCTTCTTCAGATTCTTCCTCGTCAGTTTCATCATCGTCATCGTCAGAATCATCATCATCTTCGGCAGTTCCATCATCTTCAAGAACTTCTAGTACTGGTTTCACTTTTTCTATAACCGACTCTATTACATTTCCTTCTTCGTCAACCAGTATTTCTTCTACATCGTCTTTCATTACTTTAGTTACAGCTGCGATTGAATCGTTTCCTTTCAAATTGATTAATTTAACACCTTGAGTTGCCCGACCCATAACTCTCAAATCTTCGACAGCCATTCTGATTGTCAAACCAGATTTATTAATAATCATTAAATCATCATTATCAGTTACAGAATTTATTGAAATTAATTGACCTGTTTTTTCAGTAATATTTAATGTTTTTACACCTTTTCCACCACGATTTGTTATTCGATATTCGTCTAAAGAAGAACGTTTTCCATATCCATTTTCGGCAACTACAAGAATTTCGCTATTCATATCATTAACAGCTACTAATCCAATAACTTCATCATTTTCATCTTTCAATCGAATTCCTCGAACTCCAGATGCTGTTCTTCCCATTGGTCGGGTTTTAGATTCTTCGAATCGCAATAATTTTCCTGATTTAACAGCAATAACTATTTGCGAATTTCCGTCGGTTAATTCTGCTCCTAGCAATTCGTCTCCTTCTTTAATGGTTATGGCAGCTACACCGTTTACACGTGGTTTAGAATATTTGTCTAATGAAGTTTTCTTAACTTGTCCTTGCTTGGTAACCATAATCAAGTTATGGCTCATTGTATATTCTTTATCTTTTAAATCTTGGGTGCAAATAAATGCTTTGACTTTGTCGTCGGATTCAATGTTAATAAGATTTTGCAAAGCTCGACCTTTTGCAGTTTTTGAACCTTCAGGGATTTCATAAACACGCATCCAGAAACATTTTCCTTTTTGCGTAAAAAACATCATATATTGATGATTTGTAGCAACAAACATATGTTCTAAGAAATCGGCATCACGAGTTCCTGCTGATTTTTGACCAACTCCACCACGGTTTTGAGTTTTGTATTCTGTCAAATTTGTACGTTTGATATAACCTGCGTGAGAAATCGTAATTACTACATTTTCATCGGCAATTAAATCTTCGATACTCACATCTCCACCAGATAATTCAATAATAGAACGACGCTCATCGCCATATTTTTCTCTGATTTCTTCTAACTCTTCTTTGATTAAAGCAATTCTTAAATTAACATCGGCAAGCAAAGCTTTCAAATGTTCGATTAATTTCATAATCTCTTCATATTCGGCTCTTAACTTGTCTTGCTCTAGACCAGTTAATTGACGCAAACGCATTTCTACGATTGCACGTGCCTGAATATCAGATAATTTAAAACGTTCGATTAATTTTTCACGTGCTTGTTCAGTATTTGACGAAGATCGTATTAATGCGATGACTTCATCAATATTATCAGATGCAATGATTAATCCTTCAAGAATATGCGCTCTTTCTTCGGCTTTTCTTAATTCAAATTGTGTTCTTCGGGTTACAACATCGTGGCGGTGTTCGATGAAATAATGAATCATATCTTTTAGATTCAACATTTGCGGACGACCTTTTACTAATGCAATGTTGTTTACAGAAAACGACGATTGCAATTGTGTGAATTTGAACAAAGTATTAAGGACTACATTTGGAGTTGCATCACGCTTCAAGATATAAACAATTCGCATTCCGTTTCTGTCTGATTCGTCACGAATATTGGCAATTCCTTCAATTTTTTTATCGTTAACCAAGTCAGCAGTTCGCTTAATCATATCTGCTTTATTGACCTGGTACGGAATTTCGGTAACAATAATCGATTCGCGACCTTCAACTTCTTCGAAACCAACTTTTGCTCGCATTACTATTCGACCACGACCCGTTTTGAATGCTTCGCGAACACCTTCATAACCATAAATTGTTCCACCAGTTGGAAAATCTGGCGCTTTGATGTGTGTCATTAACTCATCAATCTCGATGTCATTATTATCAAGATAGGCTAATGTTCCGTTAATAACTTCGGTTAAATTGTGCGGTGGCATATTGGTTGCCATACCTACTGCAATTCCCGTCGCTCCATTGATTAACAAAGTCGGAACACGAGTTGGCATTACGGTTGGTTCATATAAAGTATCGTCAAAATTCAGTTTAAAATCTACTGTTTCTTTTTCGATATCTGCCATAATATCTTCTGATATTTTTCGCATTCTGGCTTCGGTATATCGCATTGCAGCTGGACTATCGCCATCAACAGAACCAAAATTACCTTGACCGTCTATCAATAAATACCGCATAGACCATTCTTGCGCCATACGAACCATTGCATCATATACAGATGTATCACCATGTGGATGGTACTTTCCTAGAACTTCTCCGACAATTCTGGCAGATTTTTTATGTGCTTTATTAGAAAAAACGCCTAAGTCATACATTCCATAAAGTACTCTTCGGTGCACTGGTTTCAAGCCATCGCGCACATCTGGTAGTGCTCTTGAGACAATAACTGACATCGAATAATCGATGTAAGCTGTTTTCATTTCGTCTTCAATGTTAATAGGAATCAACTTTTCTCCGTCAGACATAATATTTATTTAAAATTAATGTTTATTTTGAATTAAAAAATCCTGCTAATTTAAACTTTCTAGAATTAATTTCAAAGCTAATCTATTACTAAATTAATTGATTTATTAACAAATAAATCCAATATTACTTTAAATACATTTTTAAAATAATAAGATAAAAATTTTTCTGTTAAGGTATTTAATGATATAATACCAAAATATTATAACTCAATATAATCGTATCTAAAAATTTACTTACATTAAACGAAATATTAAAAAATTGAAATTTTTATTTTTTAAAATCTTAACGAATAAAAAATTTGTAACTATTAGCTATATTGAAAAAAACATAGTTATTAACAATTTTTGATTGTGTTTCAGAAAAAACAGGGTTTATATGAACAGTTCTCATACTTTGCATTGCTTTTCAATCGGGTTACAAATCCTGTTTTTTTCTCTGTAAAACGAGCAAAAGCATTATAATCATTGTATCCCTTATCAAATATATAAAGTGTGTGTTCATCGCATTTTAGTTTTTCTAGAAATTGATGATCGTGTGTTGTAGCGGCTGAATGCCAAATTAAATTAGGAACTTTTTCGTCGGCATTAATTACACAATGTGACTTTATTCCGCCCTTACTTTTTCCATCAATAGATTTTCTGCCAACACATTTTAAAATGTCTTTAAATAGGCTTATT
>JAYVBR010000221.1:0-17076 GCA_043750395.1 Bacteroidota bacterium
CAAAAAAGACATAAAATTGGATTATATCGGAATCAGAATTCCAGATAAATTCATTGTTGGTTTCGGATTAGATTATGACGGTTTAGGTAGAAATCTTCAAGATGTTTATCAATTGGCAGAATAATTGTTGTAAGTTATAGGTTCTAAGTTTCTCAACATTCTTAAAAATCATAACCCATAACTTACAACCTACAACTTACAACACACAACTTTAAAAAAATGATCAACATCGTTTTATTCGGTAAACCCGGAGCAGGCAAAGGCACACAAGCTGAATTTTTGAAGACAAAATACAATCTAATACATCTTTCAACAGGAGATATTTTTAGATTTAATATTAAAAATGAAACTGATTTAGGCAAATTGGCAAAAACTTTTATGGACCACGGTGACTTGGTTCCAGACGATGTAACCATAAAAATGCTAAATTCCGAAGTCGAAAAAAACCTTCATTCATCAGGATTTTTATTTGATGGTTTTCCTAGAACATTGGCACAAGCAGTCGCATTAGATGAATTTCTAGCAACCAAAAACCAAAAAATTACAGCGACAATTGCACTTGAAGCCGATAATGAAATTTTGGTTCAACGTTTGCTACAACGTGGTAAAATATCTGGACGACCAGACGATCAAGACGAAGAGAAAATTAGAAATCGGTACGACGAATACAATCAAAAAACGGCTCCATTGATGGATTTTTATATCAATCAAAATAAATTTCACGCTGTAAATGGCATTGGAACAATCGAAGAAATTACAATTAGACTTAGTAATGTTATTGATAATTTGTAACTTAGCAAAAAAATAAAAGCGTTTTAAATAAACGAAGTAGTAATCAAATAATCAAAAATTGGAAATAATAATAATTTTCTTTTTAATTCTTTTAAACGGAGTTTTTTCAATGTCAGAAATTGCATTGATTTCAGCACGAAAAAACAGACTTGAATCGGCAGCGAAAAAAGGAAATACAAGTGCCAAAACAGCGTTAGATTTAGCCAATTCTCCAAATAAATTTTTATCGACAGTTCAAATCGGAATAACCTTAATCGGTATTTTAACTGGTTTGTATTCTGGCGATAAAGTCACAGATGATGTAAGATTATTTCTAGATGGATTTGTTGCGATACAACCTTATTCAGCCAATTTATCAGTTGGAATTGTTGTAGTAATTTTAACTTTTTTCTCATTAGTTCTAGGAGAATTATTGCCAAAAAGAATTGGTTTAAATCATCCAGAAGCTATTGCTAAAGCAGTAGCTGTTCCAATGAAAATGGTTTCGATTATTACAGCTCCTTTTATTTGGTTGTTGACAACAACTACAGATGCTATTTTAAAAGTTTTAAATATAAAACCAACTGCTGACGGAAAGGTTACCGAAGAGGAAATTAAAGCAATCATAAAAGAAGGTACAGAAGGCGGCGAGGTTCAAGAAATCGAACAAGACATTGTGGAACGTGTTTTTCATATTGGCGATCGAAAAGTAAATTCTTTGATGACACACCGAAAATCTGTAGTTTTTATTCCGTTAAATTCTAATAAAACCCAAGTTAAAGAATTAATGCTAAAAGAATTGCATTCTATTTATCCGGTTTACGGCGAAAATTATGACGATATTGTTGGCGTAGTAAACTTGAAAAATATTTTCTCTAATATTGATAAAGAAAATTTCAATTTAAAAAATATTGTTACCGAAGCTCCTTATATTATGGAGCAAACAACAGCATACAAAGCTTTAGAAAATTTTAAGAAAAGTGGTATTCATTATGCTTTCATTTCTGATGAATATGGCGATTTTCAAGGAATTTTAACTTTAAATGATATTCTAGAAGCACTAGTAGGCGATGCATCTGATTTTTATAAAGACGATTTTATGCTTCAGGAGCGCGAAGACGGAACTTGGTTGGTTGATGGACATTATTCATTGCACGATTTTTTAACTTATTTTGAGTTAGACGATTTAATAAATGATTATGAAGTAACAACAGTTTCGGGTTTAATAATGACCGAATTATCGCACATTCCAAAACAAGGCGAAAAACTAATTTGGCAAAAATTCGAGTTAGAAGTTATTGATATGGATGGTGTTATGATCGATAAAGTGATGGTAAAATCAATTTCGGGCAATTTTTAAAAATTTAAAAATTTATTGTTTTTAATAGAATTAATCTTTATTACTATAATTATTAAATTAAAAAGATTTCGTAAAATTTTAAGTTTTAAATAAATTATTTAAAATGCAGTTTTGAATTGAAACATAAAATTATATAACATTAACTTATGAAGTTCAGTAAATTAAAACTAAAAAAAATCTGAATGAAAAAAAATATTTGGTTGTGTACTATTTTATTATGCAGTCTATTTATCTACGGACAAAAAAAAAATTATAGTGCCAAACAAGTTGACAGTTTATTTTATGTGGGTGATAATTTTTATTCTAAGTCTGATTATTATAATTCTTTACAAGAACTTCGACAGGCATTAGTTAAAGCCGAGAAAATAAAAAATGATACTTTAATCACAAAAATTTGCAATCGAATTGGACGGAATTTCGCACAAATTAAAAACTTAGAATTTGGTGATTATTTTTTTAATAAAGCACTTTCTGCAGCAAAAAAGACAAACGATATAAATCAACAAATACTAATTTTAAATAACTTAGGAAATTTATTTACGGCTTTCAAAGAAAAAAAAGAAAACCAAGTTATTGCTATTAAGTATTATCTAACCGGACTAACTTTAGCTAAGAAAAACAACCTGACTCAAGATATTTGTTTAATAAATATGAATGTAACTTGGGCTTATTTACGTTTTAAAGAATATGACAAGGCTAAACCTTATTTAGTCCAATTTACAAAGCTTCACCCTGAGTTCGGAAAAAAGTACTTCAACAATATTGTATATATGCTTACCGCAACCTATTATGAAGGTAAAGGAGAGCTTTTATTGGCAGAACAGACCTATAATAAAGGGTTAACTTCATTTAGTAAAGAATTACTTTTTAAAGAAAAAAAGAGCGAATATTTGTATCGTTATTCTGAGTTACTATTAAAATTAAAAAACAATCAAAAATCTAAATTTTATCTGAAAAAAGCCGACAGTATTAACGAAATTTTTTATAATAAAGAGGTATTAAAAAAAGCAAACGAATCATCGGCGAGTATAATTTTAGATGCTTTTAAATTAGACAAGCAAAAAGCCGACTTCGAAATTAAAACGCAGGAAAATAATCTGGAGCAAAATAGGCTTGTTACATTTATATCATTGCTGTTTTTAGCATTAATAAGTATTTTAAGCCTATACTTATTTAAATTATATAAAAGTAAAAACACTGTTAACCAACAACTTACTTTACTCAATTTAGAACTTGAAAAAGCAAAATTAGCTGCCGAAGAATCAAACGATATTAAATCTAAATTTATTTCAACAATAACTCACGAACTTAGAACACCATTATATGGAGTAATTGGTTTAACAGATGTTATGGATAATTCAAATCTTGACCAAATCAATAAAAATTACGTTAAATCATTGAAATTTTCGGCAAAACATTTACTAAGTTTGGTTAATGATATTCTTCAAATTTCGAAACTAGATTCTAAAGAAGCCAAGTTAGAGAATAGTGTTTTTGATATTCATCAAGAAATTGAGTCTGTGAAAGAAAATCTATTGCATATTGCTAAACAAAACAATAACACTATCGAAATTGATATTTCTTCAAAAATCAACAAATTTGTATTGTCTGACGAAGTTAAATTCTCTCAAATATTATATAACTTAGGTTCAAATGCACTAAAGTTTACCAAAAACGGGAAAGTAGTTTTAAAAGCCGAATTATTTGATGAAACCCAAACAAACCAACAAATAAAGTTTAGTATTATCGATAATGGTGTAGGAATTTCTAAAGAAAATTTAGATGCTATTTTTGAAAAATTTGTTCAAATTAAAACCGAGGATAATTTTTATGAAGGCACAGGACTAGGATTAGTAATTGTCAACGATATTTTAAAATTATACAATTCAAAAATTGAACTTACATCAGTTTTAGGTAAAGGTTCAATTTTTAGTTTTGTAATAAATCTTGAAAAAGCCAATGAAATCATAATAACAGAAATACAATCAATTGATGCAGAAATTTCTAGTTTACAAATTTTGATTGTTGACGATAATAAAATAAATCAAGTAGTAACACAAAAAACAATACAAAACCTAAAATGCTTTGCCACCGCTGTAGATTCTGGTTTTCAAGCCATTGAAATAGTAAAAAATCAATATTTTGACATTGTATTAATGGATATAAATATGCCAGTTATTGACGGATATGAAACTACTAAAGAAATTAGAAAATTCAATACAAACATACCAATAATTGCTTTAACAGCATTCGATAAAAACGAGATTTTACCAAAAGCAATCCTTTCGGGAATATCGGATATATTAGTAAAACCTTATCACTCCAACGATTTATTAAAAATATTAAAAAAGTTTCAAAAAAACATTGTGTAGCTATTTATTCTAAAAACAACCAAGATATAAAATATTACATTAGTCAAAAATATCGTTTATATAAAATATCAATTATATTTGCAACTTAAAACACCTGTGATTTTAAATAGCAGACAAAATTTGGAATATAAAATCTGAAAACTAAAAAAATGACAGAAGATTTAAAATTAAAAAGAGGACTTCCAGAAGAAGTCATATATTTTTTTAGATTTTCTTAAATAATAAAATTATGACTGAAGGTAACTTCGTAGATTATGTAAAAATATATGTTTCTTCAGGAAAAGGCGGAAAGGGCTCTACGCATTTGCACAGAGAAAAATTTATTGAAAAAGGTGGGCCAGATGGTGGCGATGGTGGTCGTGGCGGTCACGTGTATCTAGTCGGAAATAAAGGACTTTGGACGCTTTTTCATTTAAAATTTGCACGTCACGTTAAGGCTGGTCACGGTGGCGATGGTGGTGGTGACCGAAGTACAGGTGCCGATGGCGATGATAAATTTATCGAAGTGCCATTAGGAACAGTAGTTCGAGATAAAGAAACCGACGAAATATTGTTCGAAATTACCGAAGATGGCGAAAAACAAATTCTATCAAAAGGAGGAAAAGGTGGATTAGGAAACTGGCATTTTCGGTCATCGACCAATCAAACACCAAGATATTCGCAACCAGGTTTGCCAGGAATAGAAATGGACGTAATTTTAGAACTAAAAGTTCTTGCGGATGTCGGATTGGTTGGTTTTCCCAATGCAGGAAAATCTACTTTATTATCAGTTTTGACATCTGCTAAACCTAAAATTGCCGATTATCCTTTTACAACTCTAAAACCAAATCTTGGAATTGTTTCTTACAGAGATTTTCAATCATTTGTAATCGCAGATATTCCTGGAATTATTGAAGGTGCAGCCGAAGGAAAAGGTCTTGGACATTATTTTTTACGTCACATTGAACGAAATTCAACTTTATTATTTTTAGTTCCAGTTGATACCGATGATATAAAAGCAGAATATGATATTTTGGTTAACGAATTGACAAAGTATAATCCAGAAATGTTGGATAAAGAGCGAATGTTAGTCATTTCGAAATGCGATATGCTTGACGATGAACTCAAAATCGAATTGAAAACTCAACTCGATAAAGATTTTAAAAATATTCCTTATTTGTTAATTTCATCAATGGCACAGCAGGGTTTAATGGAATTGAAAGATAAATTATGGTCAATGTTAAATACAGAAAATTGATTTTTTTAAAATAGTAATTTGTTATTTGTAATACTTTATGATTCTAAAGTAAACTAAAAAACGAGATTTAAAAGCAACTTTTAATCTCGTTTTTTTATGTCGGAATTTTACAAAAAATAAATCTTGAAATAAAAAAAGCATTTGCTATTTTTGTAAATCAATAACTAATTCTAATGAACAAAGATTATTACGCAATATTAATGGCTGGCGGAGTTGGCTCGCGATTTTGGCCAGTCAGCACAGCCGAATTTCCAAAACAATTTCATGACATGTTGGGCGCAGGTCAAACATTAATTCAGAAAACATTTTCAAGATTATCAAAATTGATTCCTGTCGAAAATATTTTTATTTTAACAAACGAACGATACAACGACATCGTTTTAGAACAATTGCCATTAGTCAATCAAGCTCAAGTTTTATTGGAACCGGCAATGCGAAATACTGCACCTTGTATTTTATACGCTTCTTTGAAAATTCAAAAAATGAATCCCAATGCACTTATGGTTGTTGCGCCAAGCGACCATTGGATTGAAGATGAAGCAGAATTTTCGATAAATCTGCAAAAATGTTTCGAGTTTTGCACCTCAGAAAATGCTTTAATGACCCTTGGTATAAAACCTACTTTTGCCAATACTGGTTTTGGATATATCGAATATGATAAATCTAATAAAAATCAAATAAAAAAAGTAACACAATTTCGAGAAAAACCAGATTATGAAACTGCAAAATCTTTTTTAGATTCAGGAAATTTTTTATGGAATGGAGGCATTTTTATTTGGTCTGTAAAAGCAATTTTAGAGTCGTTCGAAAAATTTCAACCACAAATGAACGCTTTATTTATTCAAGGAATTGAGAGTTACAACACCGAAAATGAACAAATTTTTATTAATGAAAATTATGGATTATCCGAAAACATTTCTATAGATTATGCAATAATGGAAAACGCTAAAAACGTATATGTATTTCCAGCAACTTTCGATTGGAACGATCTTGGAACTTGGAATTCTTTGCACGAAAAACTCGACAAAGACGAAAATAACAATGCAATAGTTAATGCCAAAGTGCTTTTAGAAAATGCTTCGAATAACATTATCAGGTCAGATGCCAACAAATTAATTGTTATTGATGGATTAAACGATTATATAATTGTCGATAAAGAAGGAGTTTTGCTTATTTATCCTAAAACCAAAGAACAAGAAATAAAAAAAATTGTGGCTAGCTTAAATGTTTAGTTTAGAGAATTAACAATTTAAATAAATGTAAATTCAAAAAACAATTCGGTTTAATCTAACCAAAAGATTATATTTGCTTGACTACTTATAAAGCAAAAAAGAAACGGGTTAAACACTTTAGCAATGAACTTTTTTTCATCAGATTTTAAACTAGGAATACTCGGTGGCGGACAATTGGGTAAAATGTTGTTATCGGAAACTCGAAAATTCGACATTCAAACTTATGTCCTAGATCCAAGTCAAGATTCACCTTGCAAAATCGTTTGCAGTAAATTTTTTCAAGGCAACTTGATGGATTTTGAAACTGTTTATAATTTCGGAAAACAAGTCGATATTTTGACTTTTGAAATCGAATTGGTCAATCTTGAGGCTCTAGAAAAACTCGAAAACGAAGGTTTAAAAGTTTTTCCATCGCCAAAAACATTGCGATTAATTCAAAATAAAGGCATTCAAAAAGAGTTTTATGTAAAAAATGGAATTCCAACTTCAAAATTTGAATTATTTAGAAATCTTGAAAATTTAAAATCTAATATAAATAATCAACAATCTCAAATCAAAATGCCTTTCGTTTGGAAATGTACCGAATTTGGATATGACGGGAATGGCGTTAAGATTATTTGGTCTGAAAAAGATTTAGAAAACTTGCCTAATGTCGAGTGCATTGTCGAAGAAATGATTGCTTTTAAAAATGAATTATCGGTTATTGTGGTTCGAAATTCGTCAGGCGAAATCAGGAATTATCCAGTCGTTGAAATGGAATTTCACCCCGAAGCCAATCAAGTTGAATATGTTATTTGTCCAGCTAGAATCGATGCTAAAGTAGCTCAAAAAGTCATTGATATTGCCTTGAATACTTCAGATAAATTTAATCACGTTGGATTATTAGCCGTAGAAATGTTCCAAACCCAAGACGATGAAATTCTAGTAAACGAAGTCGCACCAAGACCACACAATTCTGGACATCATACCATCGAAGCCAGTTATACATCGCAATTCGAAAATCATTTGCGTGCCATTTTAAACTTACCTCTAGGAAAAACCGATAGTAAAGTTGCTGGGATTATGGTGAATCTAGTTGGTGAAGATGGTTTTTCGGGACCAGTTATTTACGAAAACATTGACAAAATAATGGCAATTGACGGCGTAACTCCACATATTTATGGCAAGAAAGAAACACGCCCTTTTCGAAAAATGGGACACGTTACAATAGTTAATGAAGATATGAAAATTGCCAGAAAAGTTGCGGAAGAAGTAAAGAATTCGATTCGTGTTATTACAACTGATTGAAAAATATAGTTGTTTAAAAACAAGTTAAATTTATTTTTTATGTCAAACAAAGTTCAGAAGGAATTAAAAGAAAAATTAAAACAAGAAAGTGATTTAGTGAGAGAAAGTTCGATGGAAGTATTAAAAGAATTTGAAGCAATAGAGCGTTTTTCGAATGATTTAGCTAAAGAATCAAAAAATGGATATTGGACTAAAAATAAAAGTAGGTTTATAAAACCTGCAGCAAATTAAGAAGAAAAATCATCAAGAAAGTTAAGAATAATACTCTTGTAATTAATTGATTAATTTAAATTCGCAGATTTTAATTAAATTTGTAAAAACTCAAAAATGAAAATTTCAAAATTAAATATAAACCAATACCGACAATTAGAAAATCTAGATTTTGATTTTACATATCCTATTGATTTTCATATTGAAGAAAAACGAGGTAAACCGCTAGATAAAATTTGTTTTATTGGACAAAGTGGAACTGGTAAAACTGGTTTGTTGGAGTTGATTTACAGCGATATATCTAACATAAGACAAACCAATCTTGATGAAGATAATAATGTTTTTAAAAAATATGGAACAAACTATTCATCTATGATTTTTGAATTAGAAAATAAAAAAATCGAAACAAAAATAAACGATAAAATAATAGATTTTGATAATGGTATTTTAGATATTTTTATTGATGATATAAAATTAATTGATAGTAAAAAAGAAGTTGCGGAAATACATCTTTTATTTAAACAAAATAATATACATGAACATTTAATTTATTTTCAGGCAGATATTTTATGTAACCAAAACATTAAAATATTTGAAGAGAAAACTGCATTTCTAATTGAAAAATACAAACATCTATTATATCCTAAAAACTCAAAAAATTATGGCGACTTTGTTTTCGGAGAAAAAACAGAAGATTTTACTTGGGTAAGTCTACTACATGAAAACATTTTACATAATCAAGATTTTTTTCAGTTTGCCTCCGAATTAATAAATAGCGGAAAAGTATTAGATAATTCAACACAAAAAAAAGTTGATGATTGGAAAATAAAAAACAAAGACCCTTTAATGTTTTTTTCTAAAAAATTTAATTTGGTTTTGAATAAAATAAATTTAGAAGTAGATTTTGTAAATAAAGGAAACATTGTACCTTTAAAAAACAGAATTAGTGGTGAAAATATTCCTATAGAAATGGTTAGTACAGGAACGAAGCAATTACTATTAACAGCAGTTGCTTTAGATAAAATTTCCACTAAAGAATCTGTAATTCTAATTGACGAACCCGAAAGGTCGTTATATCCCGATATGCAAATGGATATTATGGAACATTATCAAAACCTTGCTCCAGAGTCGCAATTTATTATTGCCACACATTCACCATTTATAGCGGCGTCATTCGAACCAGAAGAACGTTTCGTTTTGTATTTTGATGAAAAAGGAAAAGTTGCAGTAAGAAGCGGAAGTTCGCCTATTGGTGATGATCCGAATGATATGTTGTATAATGATTTTGGAATTGATTATATTAACAAGTTTGGAAAAAAAGTATACAACGAATATCTTGAAAAAAGAAGACAATTATTATTTGAAGATAATGATGAACAAATGAAGAAAAAGCTTCAAACTGAGATTGAGTTAATTGCAGATAAATATAATTTTTAATGAATGAAAAGAATTATAAAATCTCCAACTTCCGAAATTATTTCAAAAAAACTAATCTATAAACCAAATAGTAAAAATTCAAAACTAAGAGAAATTCTTTATAAAGAGCAGAAAGGATTTTGCGCTTATACTGAAGAATATATTGGTTTTAATGATGGAAAAGATGTTGAGCATTTTAATCCTAATTTAAAAGACAAGCCAACTGATAATTATTACAATTGGTATTTAGTAAAGCATCTTCCAAATCAAAGAAAAACAACTAATTGGAATGAACTAATTTTAATGCCTTATGCTGAAGATTTTGAGAAACGTGTAATATATGATAATTGTGAATATTTTGCCAAGCCAAACGATGACGAAGCCAATAATTTAATTCTTTTGTTAGATTTAAATAATCAAATAAAAGTTAAAGAAAGAAGAGTTTATATTAATCGACGAAGAGAAGCAATAAATGACAAGAAACTTCTAAACAAAAACGAAATAATTAAATATTTTCAAGACAAAATTGACAACGAAATAAAACAAATTTCATACATAAGAGCAATCCAAGAAGAATTCGAAATTGATATTTGGAATATGATTCCTTAACCTCATTAAAAACCAATATGAAAGTAGCCATAATAATGGGTTCCATCTCCGATATGCCAATAATGCAAGAAGCAATCGATATTCTTAAAGGATTTGATATCGAAACCGAAGTCGATATTGTATCGGCGCACCGAACTCCAGAAAAACTATTCGATTTTAGCAAAAACGCACACAACCGCGGCATTTCGGTAATTATTGCTGGAGCTGGTGGCGCAGCACATTTGCCCGGAATGGTCGCTTCGATGTCGCCACTTCCCGTGATTGGCGTTCCCGTAAAATCGAGTAATTCTATCGATGGTTGGGATTCGGTTTTGTCAATTCTTCAAATGCCAGGTGGCGTTCCTGTTGCAACTGTTGCATTAAACGGAGCAAAAAATGCAGGAATTCTAGCGGCTCAAATCATTGCAACTTCCGACAAATGTGTTTTAGATAAAATCATTCTGTATAAAGAAGGATTGAAAGACGCCGTTAATAAATCATCAGAAAATTTAAAAAAATAATTTTTTCAGGAGCTATTTCCCGCTTTCCGTTTCAATCTTTTGTTCACAAACCTTTTTTTGCAAGGTTCCGCAGGATCTTCCTTTGGTCGCTCTGCAAAACCAGCAAAAAATAGGTTTCTTCTCAAAAGGATTTTCACTACAATCAGGGCTAAAAATTCCCATTAATCAACAACATTCCATTCCAAATTTAAAACTTTGTGCCTTCGAGTCTTCGTGGCGAAAATCATCAATATGAAAATACTTACTCAAAAATTCCAAACCAAAAACGATACTGCACCATTTTCATCTATAAAAATCGAAGATTACAAACCCGCATTTATCGAAAATATTCAATCGGCTCGTTCAGAAATTGATGCAATAACCAACAATCCAGAACAACCAACTTTCGAAAATACTATCGAAACATTAGAATTTTCTGGTAATACTTTGGACAGATTGTCATCGATTTTCTTCAATCTTAATTCGGCAGAAACTAGCGACGAAATGCAAAAAATCGCCCAAGAAGTTACACCTTTATTAACCGAATTTGGAAACGATATTACACTTAACGAAGATTTATTCAAACGCATAAAATCCGTTTACGAACAAAAAGACAATCTCGATTTATCGCCAGAACAAGAAACTTTATTGGATAAAAAATTCAAGAGTTTTTCAAGAAACGGTGCCCTTTTATCGGTAGAAAAAAAATCAAAACTTCGTGAAATCGATTCTGAATTGGCGAAATTAAAATTGACATACGGCGAAAATGTTTTGGCAGAAACCAATAATTATCAATTGCATATTACCAATGAAATTGATTTAAAAGGTCTGCCCGAAGGTGCAATCGAAGCTGCTAAATCATTAGCCAAAAGCAAAAATCTTGAAGGTTTTGTTTTCACGCTAGATATGCCAAGTTATTTGCCATTTATTACTTATCTCGACAACCGAGAATTGCGAAAAGAAATGGCAATTGCAGCTGGCAAAAAGGCTTTTCAAAATAACGAATTTGACAATCAAGAAATTACGCTTAAAATTGCTAAATTGCGTTTCGATCGAGCCAATTTATTAGGTTATAAAACCCATTCTGATTTTGTTCTCGAAGAACGAATGGCTCAAAATCCAGAAAAAGTAAAATCGTTTCTAAATGATTTATTAGCCAAAGCCAAACCCGCTGCCGAACGTGAATTTACAGAATTGACAGCATTTGCAAAAGATTTAGACGGAATTGACCAACTCGAAAAATGGGATTCTGCTTATTATTCTGAAAAACTAAAACAAAAATTATTCAGTTTAGATGACGAAAAACTAAAACCTTATTTTCAATTAGAAAAAGTTTTAGAAGGCGCATTTGCAATTGCCAATAAATTATTTGGACTGACTTTTACAGAAGTTTTCGGTATAGATAAATACCACGAAGAAGTAACAACATTCGAAGTAAAAGATGAATTTGACGAAATGGTTGCCGTTTTTTATGCCGATTTTTTTCCAAGAAAAGGAAAACGAAATGGCGCTTGGATGACAAGTTTCAAGTCTCAATATATAAAGGAAGGAAAAAACGAACGTCCACACATATCTAATGTTTGTAATTTTACTCCGCCAGTTGTCACTGTAGATGGTTCTGGCGACAAACCGTCACTTTTAACCTTTAATGAAGTAACAACTTTATTTCACGAATTTGGTCACGGTTTGCACGGAATGTTAGCCAACACAGTTTACCCGAGTTTGTCTGGAACATCTGTTTTTTGGGATTTTGTCGAATTGCCAAGTCAAGTAATGGAAAACTGGTGTTACGAACTAGAAGCATTGGCATTGTTCGCTAAACATTATCAAACTGGCGAAATTATTCCGCAAGAATATGTCGAAAAAATCAAAGAAAGTGCAAGCTTTCAAGAAGGAATGGCAACGTTGCGACAATTGAGTTTTGGATTGCTAGATATGGCTTTTCACAGCAATGATCCAACTGGAATTTTTGATATTAAAGGATTTGAAAAAGCGGTTTTTGAAAACATAAATCTTTTTCCAGATGTTGCCGAAAATTGCATGTCAGTTTCATTTTCACATATTTTTAACGGTGGTTATTCATCTGGATATTACAGTTACAAATGGGCTGAGGTATTAGATGCTGATGCTTTCGCTTATTTTCAAGAAAAAGGAATCTTTGACAAATCGACTGCTAAAAAATTTCGAGACAATATACTTTCACAAGGCGGAACTGTTGCGCCAATGGAATTGTACAAACGTTTTCGAGGGCAAGAACCAAATGTTAATGCGTTGTTGAAACGAGCTGGATTAATAATTTCATAAAATGAGAAAACATTTCAAAAAACTTGTTTACCTATCAATAATCGGAATACTGGTCTTGATTTTGGTTAATTTTTACGTTTATAAAACAACAATTTCAACTATTTACGAATCAATAAATCAAGTTCCAAAAACCGAAGTGGGTATTATTTTTGGTGCGGGAATTAATGGAGATAAACCTAGCAAATATTTAAAAGATAGACTTGATGCTGGCATATTATTATACAAATCTAAAAAAATAAATAAAATTTTGCTTTCTGGCGATAACGGTAACGACCAACACGACGAATTAGCGGTTATGAAAAAATATTGCTTTGTAAATGGAGTAGATACTACAAAAATCTATATAGATTATGCGGGATTTGATTCTTATTCAACAATGTTCAGAGCAAAAAATATTTTCAAGATTAATACAGCAATATTGGTTTCACAAGAATATCATTTGAATCGTGTTGTTTTCTTGGGAAACAATTTAGGAGTGAAATCAACAGGTTTTTCTGCAAATGTTGGCGAATATAAAGGATATAAATATGTTTGTTTTCGAGAATATTTCTCAACATTTAAATCTGTATTAGATGTTGTTAGAAATAGAAAACCTCATTTTTTAGGAAATGAAATAAATATTGATGGAATTTCTAATTATACCAAAGACGATAAAAGATAAAAAATAATTATTGATTTTTTAAATATGAAACAACTGTTTAGCAATACTCAAAACAAAGTAATTGATGATATTTGGAAGTTCGGATTAGTACTTTTTGTATTAAGCATGACATTATATATTATTAATGTTTTTACACCAAACACCTTTTTTTTTAAACTACTTTATCGAACTATTTCCTGGATTTTTAATAGTCTAATAATTGCTTGGTATTTTTATAAAAACAATAAAATAAAACAAGGAATTATTTTTCAATTGCTTAGTTGGCCTTACTTTTTCGGGAGTGATATTTCGTTTTATATTGATTACAATATAACGGCAAGTTTGTATATACACACTTGGTACAAAAGTGAATATATTTTTAAAATTATTCGCTTTTTGGCTTTTATGTTGCCATTACTTTATTTTGTAAAACAATATTTTAGAATAGAAAATACAAATCACCTCATTAAAATTAAATGGATTTATGGATTTTTAATTTCAGGAGTTTTAATGCACGTTATAGATGTCGATATTGATAGTTTTTTTAATTATTTTAATTTTTTAAACTTCGAAAACCCTTATATACAAGATATTATTGTTGCAATTATAGAATTTTTGGGCACTTTTAAAATTTTATTTTTAATGGTTGGATTTTTCTATATCACCAATAAATTAGGCACAATTTCGAGTCTAAGAAAACCAATCGAAGAACAATTTATTGACAAAATATTTTTCAAATGGGGATTTATAATTAGTTTTTTAATCTTGTTTTTTACACTGATTAATCTTGGAGAATCTATTTTTCAAGTTTCGATATATTCTAATAATGATATGGATTTGGCAGCTGTTTTTGGATTATTAGCCAATTATTTTTTATTGTTTTATTCAGGTCGATTTCTTGGAAATTTAATTCAGTTTCGAGGATATTCGCTAAGAAAATACTTCGGAATTTGGAATGTATTGACTTTGGCTCCAATTTTAAATATAATTCCGTTTTTGATTTTATTATTTGCAAAAAAGCGAGAAGAAATTTCTGAATATTTATCAAAAATCAATAAAAATAAAATTATTCATTTGTCTATTTATTGTGTTTTATTGACTGTTTTATTGGTATATGAATATTTTGATATGCCCAAAGAATTACAAAAGAGTAAAGATTTAATTAAAATTCCAATTTTTATTGTTGCCATATTTCTTGTTACTCGATACAAATTTATGACCAAAATTATTCCGTTTATTGTTGTAATGTTTCTTTATTTTCAGGACATTAAAGAATTTTTTGAGTTTACCGAAGATTATTTAACTTTTTTTAAAGAACGAATTTTTTCGTTTTTATGGCTGTCTAGTTTTGCAGTTTTCTTGGTTTATTATGTCATTTATTATGTTTTACATAAATGTTTTTTTGTCGATTACTCAAATGATAAAAACCAAGAAAAATTAATCTCGAACCTAGAAAAGTTTAACGAATTTAAAAACATACAAAATGAAAATTAAACTAATAATTATGTCAATTTTGATTGTTTCTTTTTCAAATTGCAAACGATACAATAATAACGAAAACAGCATTGAAATTGAACCCGAAAAAACATCAATATCTAAAAAAGAAGTTCAAGAAGTTTTAAATTTGAAAGTAAATTTAAAAAATTATGGAGAAGCAGGCAAATACAATCTTGCAATTCCGAGTCATTATTATGCCGAAACGACTGAATATGGCGAAGATTCTAGTGGCTTAACTTTTGGTAAGCTAACAACAACCGCAGAAAATCTAATCTATAATATTAAAATAAAATCGGCTTCAATAGAAGATGAAATAGTAACAGAAACCATAACTATTATTAAAGAGGATAATCCAAATTTAATATTAATAAAAGATTTAAAAGATGAGGTTAAAGGCGAGCCAAATTTCCCCAAACCATTTTATTACGAAGACCAAAATAGCATTATTTATGACGATGATATCAAAATTATTTTACTTAATTATGATGTTAGTATAAAAAGCTATATAATTTATCAAGCCGAAGTAAGTCATTTTGCAAAAATTTCTGTACAAGATAAATTTAATTTGGCAATACATTTATTAAAAAACGGTAAAAATTTATTGAATATAAATGCAAAATCTGAACCATTTAGCACTTGGCAAGACTATGTGATTAATTTTCCAAAAGCCGAAATAAATATTTTTAAAAATCAATTTGCAAATATTACCAAAGAAGTAAAAGTTTTTTTGAATAAAAACGAAAGATCAGATATTGATGATCAAAATTATTTTTTGTACCGATCAAATGATGCAATGGATTTGGCATACTTGAAATTTAAAGATGCTGTAAAATCTAATAATATTGCAGATTTCGATTTACCAAATGAAATTCACGATGATTTCGAAAATATTTTCGTTGATTATGATGTAGATTTCAAATACAATTTGCAACAATTCGAAAATTTAGATTATTTTAAAATTGATGATGATTATGAAACTGATCGTGAAAAATTAATTTGTCATTTTGATTATCAAAATAAATCATTTTATATCATAAATAAAAAAGTAGATAGCATTAATAAAAGCTTTTACATCGCAATGTTGAACTATTTTGCAAGACACAAAACTTTAGAAATATCAACCAAAATCTAAAAATTATGAAAAATATATTTATAATTACAATATCGTTAATATTTGCAATTAGTTGCCAATCTATTGGCGAAGATATTGTCGAAATTCCATTATCTGAACAAAAAATAGTTTCAACCAGAGTAATCGAATTAAAAAAAGACGATAAAGTTACTATCTGGACCAAATGTGATGTAAAATTCGCAAAACCAGATTATAGCGTAAAATATTCAATTGAAGAAAGTAACGAAATAGTCGAATTTGACAGTTTGTCTTATCCAGTCAATGAGCCTCAAAAAATAATTCGCTCAAGTGCAACTCGAGAAGAAGTTGTTGAAAAAAACTACGACGAAAAAGACACAATTATTATGAAAGAAAATTACTTATTCGAACAAAAAAACAAAGATTTTATTGTGCCCAAAAATGGCAAATATACATTTGATTTCAAGTTGACAAAAACACCAAAATCACGTTCGTCATTCTCAAATAACTTCATAGTTATATTAAGAAAATAAGAATACCAAGTAACAATAATATTGATATTGAAACTATTT
>JAYVBR010000222.1:0-3363 GCA_043750395.1 Bacteroidota bacterium
TAAAAGCTAAATTTGTTGGTTTGTTGTCATTCCGACGAAGGAGGAATCTCATAAGTTGCTCACGTAATGTGATTCCTCCTTCGTCGGAATGACAAAAGCTGTAAATAATAGAGTTAAGCCACAATAAATATTAATTTCGCAAATTAAAACATTAAAAATACAAAATATATTACACAATTTAGCTTAATATTAAACCAATTTACACAATGAAAAACAAAATTTTATTATTATTATTAATAGGAATTACGAGTGTTTTTGCTCAAAAAGGTAAAAAAGCAATAACAGTTAAAGGTAGGACTTCAACTGCAACCAAAAAAACGGTTATGCAGCCAAAAGACAATACCAATGTTGGTGTTTTTGCCAATTTTGAAACTTCGAAAGGAAATATTGTTTTGCAATTAGAGTATATAAAAGCTCCAATTACTGTTGCAAATTTTGTTACATTAATCGAAGGGAAAAACACTTTTGTAACAGACGAAAAATTAAAAGGTAAACCTTTTTATGACGGAATAAAATTTCACAGAGTCATTAAAGATTTTATGGTTCAAGGTGGTGATCCAGCTGGAAATGGTTCAGGCGGAGCTGGTTATAGCTTTAAAGATGAGTTCGAACCAACATTAAAACACGATAAAGGAGGAATTTTGTCTATGGCTAATTCTGGTCCAGCGACTAACAGTTCTCAGTTTTTTATAACACACAAAGAAACTCCTTGGTTAGATGGTAAACACACCGTTTTTGGACACGTAATTTCTGGAATGGATGTTGTTAATGCAATTGTTCAAGACGATATTATCAAGAAAGTAACCGTAACTAGAAAAGGAGTTGAGGCAACGAAATTCGATGCTGTAAAAACTTTTTCGAATTATTTTGCAAATAAAGGAAGTGAAGATAAAGTAAACGCAGAAGCAAAAGCTGCTCAAGAAAAAATTCAAGCTGAAGCCCGTGCAAAACAAGCTTTGTTAGACGTCGAAGCTAAAAAAGTTTATGTTGCAAAATATGGAACAGTTATGGCAGAAAAAGTTGCTTATTTAAACGGAATTCGATCTACTGCAACAAAAACCACTTCTGGACTAGAATACAAAATTATTCAGGCCGGAAAAGGAGTTAAACCTGTTGATGGTGCAAATGTTTTTATTCATTATGCTGGTTATTTAGAAGATGGAACTTTGTTCGACAGCAGTTACGAAGAAGTAAATAAAACATATGGAAAATTCGACGAGAACCGAGCTAAACAAAAAGGTTATGCTCCATTTCCATTTCAATATGGTAAGAAAGACGGTTTGATTTCTGGATTTATTGAAGGATTAAACAATATGAATTTGAACGAAAAGGCAATATTATTTATTCCAGCAGCTTTAGGATATGGAGCGCGTGGTGCTGGAAATGTAATTCCACCTAATTCGAATATTATTTTTCAAGTAGAAATGTTGGAAGTTAATCCAAATGCGCCAGTAACTCCAGAAGGAACTGCAAAATAGTTCAAATTAGATAAATATAAAAGGTGCGAAAATTTAGTTTTTCGCACCTTTTTTAATTTCAATTATCTTTTTTTATTTTTTAAAACTTCCAATCGAATTCATCGTTTTTAATGATGCAACCCAACTCAACTTTTACAATTTGATTGAATTCAGAAACTAAAATCAACCAGTTTTCTTCGTTGAAATAGTTTTCGGCTAAATCAAAATCTTCTTTTTCCCAAATTTTAAATTCAATTAAATCTTTTTTTAAGGATTCAGGATTTTGACCTATAATTTTTTTATCTAATAAATTTAACTCTCGATTAGCCGAAATTATATAACCCAGACGAAAATCTTCATCTTCATAAAAATTGAGTTGCAACTTCAAATCATTATAAATGAAGATAATATTGTTGTCTTCGTCTTCGAATTGTTTATCAGGTTTGCCATAAATTGCCGAAACATCTTTTTGTTTCATTCCGAAAATTAATTGATCAATTCCGTTTCTAGGATTTATTATCATTGGTTCAAATTTTAAAGTTTATTTAAAAATTTCTTAATTATTCATTAAATTCATCATAACGAACTGGTATTTGTGGGTCATAAAGTGGCAATTTGAATTCTTCTAGTGTGTTAGTCAACAAATCCATAGTTTTTCCTTCGGTTCCATAACAATCAATTGTTACAGATTGGTTAGTGGTTTTGACTTGAAAAGCACCTTTTCCTGATGGGTTTTTCCAACTGTTTTCATCAACTTTTTCCCAATCTTTAAAAACAGTTGCAACTCGATTTAATATTACATGTTGCGGAATTTCGTCTAAGCCCTCAATTTTTTGACCTTCAAGAATTGCTTCATAAACTTCATGATGGTTCAAATAAATTCCCTCTTGATAATTCCAGAAAAGTAGTTCGTACATTTTTATTTTTTTTAGCCCAAATGGCAGCGAAAAGCCTTTTGAAGTTGAAAATTAATTTTTGTTTTTGTAAAAAAGCGACCAGCGGAAGCTCTTTTTACAAAATTACAAAAATGATTTGAAACGAAAAAGCTTGCAGCGAACAGTTGGAATTGCTTCTAATATTCGAAAACGCCGTATTGGCTTGTAATTGTTAGTTTTTTAGTATTACTTGCTTTAACTTTTCCAATGATTTTTGCATCGACATTGAATGATTTTGATATTTCGATAATGTCACTTACAATTGCTTCTGGGATATACAATTCCATTCGATGACCGCAGTTGAAAACCTGATACATTTCTCTCCAATCTGTATTTGATTGTTCTTGAATTAGTTTGAATAATGGCGGGATTTCGAATAAATTATCTTTTATAATATGCAAATTATCAATAAAATGAAGTATTTTAGTTTGCGCACCGCCGCTGCAATGCACCATTCCGTGAATTTCGACTGGCGAATATTTATCAAGAATTTTTTTGATTATTGGCGCATAAGTTCGTGTTGGCGACAAGACCAGTTTTCCAGCATCTATTGGTACATTAGCAACAGCATCGGTCAATTTCATTTTTCCTGAATAAACTAAATTTTCAGGAACTTGAGCATCAAAACTTTCTGGATATTTATTGGCAAGATATTTATTAAATACATCGTGTCTAGCCGATGTTAAACCATTGCTGCCCATTCCGCCATTGTACGAATTTTCGTAAGTTGCTTGACCAAATGATGCCAAACCGACGATAACATCTCCAACTTGAATGTTGGCATTATTGATGATTTTTGAACGTTTCATTCGCGCTGTAACGGTCGAGTCTACAATAATTGTTCGAACTAAATCGCCAACATCGGCAGTTTCTCCACCTGTTGAATGAATGTTTACACCGTGCGATTTTAAATCTTGAATAATTTCTTCAGAACCTTCGATAATTGCTTTGATAATTTCGCCAGGAATTAG
>JAYVBR010000223.1:0-3358 GCA_043750395.1 Bacteroidota bacterium
ACTGGAAACAATGCATACAATAACTCCTTTACAGCAGCTTCTGCAACTGAATTCGGAAAACTTGCAACTATAAATCCAGTCGAAGCAGCTAAACTTTTAAGAAAAACCAACGTAGGATTAGTAAAACCAGAAACCGTAAAAGCTTTCGATTTGGGTTATCGAGGAGAAGTAAAAGGGTTTTCTATTGACATTAACGGATATTATAATGTTTACAACAATTTTATTGGAAATGTTAATGTATTGGCACCTTTATATGGTACAGCTCAAGACTCGCCGATAATTACAACAGCTAATGCGGGAGCTTTAGCAGTAGATGCTATAGTTACTGGTAACACACGAGCTTTTCAATTGTACACAAACACTAATCTAGAAATTAAATCTATTGGTGTAGGACTTGGTTTGTCAAGAAAAGTTGTGGGTAATTTTGAGTTAAGTGGAAATTATAACTATGCTCAATTCGAATTTGATAAAACTGCAGATGCAGGTTTCGAAGCAGGTTTCAACACACCAAAACACAGAGCAAAAGCAACTTTAAGTAACGATAAATTGTTTGGAAAATTAGGTATGTCTATTGGTGGTCGTTGGAACAGTTCGTATATGTGGGAATCTACTTTTGCTGATGGAAAGATTGCCGAAGCAACAGTTATTGATGTTCAGGCTAATTATAATTGGACTGCATTAAAATCAACAATTAAAATTGGTGCAACTAACATTGGAGGAAAAGAATATGGACAAGTTATTGGTGCTGGACTTATTGGACAACAAATTTATGCTTCTTGGACTATTAATCCTTAATCATAAGGAAATTAATAAAAAATAAAAAATTAGAATTATGAAAACAAATATAAAAATAGTGTTTCTAGCCGCGTTAACTTTTGTGGCTTGTAATGAAAAAGATGATGTAATTCCTGTTGTTCCTGAAGAGGCTTTAACAGCTGGTACTGCAAACTTTTCTAAATATGTTGCAGTAGGTAATTCACTCTCTGCGGGTTACAGTGATGGTACTTTATTCAAAGAAGGTCAGTTGAATTCTTGGACAAACATTTTGTCGCAAGAATTTGCCAAAGTTGGAGGCGGTACCTTCAAAATTCCTTTAATGCCAGATGATAATATCGGAGGATTTCTTAAAGCTGACGGTACACAAGATAGAAATTTTCCGCCACGATTGTTTTTTAGATATGTAACACCATCAACCGATCCTTGTGTACCAACTTCTGGGCCTTCACCAATCCCTCAAATGTCAACAGCAACAAATGCAACTGTTTTGACAGGTGGTTTCAATAATATGGGTGTCCCAGGTGCTAAAGTTTTTCATTTACCATTTGCAGGATATGGCTTTGCTAATCCTTTTTATAAAAGGTTTGCGTCAAGTCCAGGCGCCTCAATTTTAGGCGATGCAGTTGCACAATCTCCAACTTTTTTCTCCCTTTGGATTGGAAACAACGATGTTTTAAGTTATGCCTCAACCGGAGGAATTGGTACTAATCAACTAGGCAATTTAAACCTCGGTACATATGGAGTTAATGATATTACAGACCCACAAGTTTTTGCTGGTACGTATCAAGCAATATTAAGTGATCAAACTGGTTTAAGAAAAAATGGAGCAAAAGGAGTTATTGCAAATATACCTTACGTTACATCAGTTCCCTTTTTCACAACTGTACCAACAAATCCTGTTCCCTTGGCGGCAGCAAATTATACAGCTTTAAACGATTTATTTGGACCATTAAATGCTTATTTTACTAGTTTAGGAGAATTAACACCAAGATTTGCAACTCTAGGTGCAAAAGATAATCCATTGCTTATAATCGATGAAACATTAGTTTCTAGAGAAGCAGAAATTACTGGAGCACTAACATCTAAGCTTGGACCTTTTGCAGCATCAGTTGGTAAAATACTTGCAAAAGCTAGACACGCAAGAAAAACTGGTAATAAAGATTATATTCTTTTAACAACAAGAGGAGTTATTGGTGTGCCTATTAATTCTAGTAACCCTTGTACTTTACAATATAATGACAATACAACTGTTATTGATTTGCCTGCGGCTCAAATTGCAGATAAATTTAATACATTGGGTGTTACTTATCCTTTGCAAGATAGACACGTTTTGACTGCTGACGAAACGATGCAGGTTAAAATTGCTACTGATGCATACAATACAAAGATCAAGGATTTTGCAACATTGTATGGTTTAGCTTTTCTTGATACTAATTCATTGTTAAACAAAGTTGCAACTGTTGGAATTTCTTCAAATGGTTTTACAATAACAAGTGCATATGCAACTGGTGGTGCTTTTTCATTAGATGGGGTTCATCCATCACCAAGAGGTTATGCTTTAATTGCTAATGAGTTTATGAAAGTTATTAATTCAACCTATGGTTCAAATCTAAAGCCTGTTGATATTTCAAAATATAGAGTTCAATTCCCAAAAGTTTTTTAAATAATATCAAATCTAATTTAAGAAAACCACCAAGCATTAAAGCAAGGTGGTTTTTTGATTTAGTAGCTATTTCGAAAACCAAATCAAAATCAAATAACAATACCATAAAAAACCAATAATTTTTTTCGAAATAATTATGAATATTATAAATTTAAAAATTATCTTTGCACAAAATTAAAAACAAAAGTTTTCATTTATCAAGCTCCTCTTCTTTGAAGAGGTTGCGAGAGGTTAATACACTCATAAACAATGTCAAAAGTAATAGGAAAAGTTGCCCAAATCATCGGACCAGTTGTCGATGTAGTTTTTAACGGTAAAGATGTTGAACTTCCAAAAATTTATGATTCATTAGAAATCACAAAAAAAGATGGAACTTTGCTAGTGCTAGAAGTACAATCTCACATTGGCGAAAATACTGTACGTACAATATCTATGGATTCTACTGACGGTTTATCTCGAGGATATGAAGTGGTTGGAACAGGAAACCCTATCAAAATGCCAATTGGAGCCGACGTTTACGGACGTTTGTTCAACGTAATTGGCGATGCTATTGACGGTTTAGGAGATTTACCAAAAGATGGCGAAAACGGAATGTCTATTCACCGTCAAGCCCCAAGATTTGAAGATTTATCAACTTCATCAGAAGTTTTATTTACGGGTATCAAAGTTATCGATTTAATTGAACCTTACTCAAAAGGTGGAAAAATTGGATTGTTTGGTGGTGCAGGTGTTGGTAAAACAGTATTGATTCAAGAGTTGATTAACAATATAGCAAAAGGTCACGGTGGACTTTCGGTATTCGCAGGAGTAGGCGAAAGAACTCGTGAAGGAAACGATTTACTTCGTGAGATGTTAGAGTAAGGAATTATCAAATATGGCGATGCATTTATGCATTCTATGGAAGAAGGCGGTTGGGAT
>JAYVBR010000224.1:0-3357 GCA_043750395.1 Bacteroidota bacterium
TTATATCATTTTCATTGAATTTAATTTTATCAAAAATTGAATTGATTGTTGTTTTTATTTCTAGATATTCATTATTTGATATTAGGTTTTTTTGCATTGAAATATAACTTTCCAGAATCATTCCAACTGCTATTGCCTCGCCGTGTAGCAAGGTTTTTTTGTTTTCGTCTTCGAGAAAATAACTTTCTATTGCGTGACCCAAGGTATGTCCGAAATTCAATGCTTTTCGAATGCCGTTTTCGGTTGGATCTTGTGTTACGATATTGTTTTTAATGTTTATTGAATCATAAATTAATTCGTTCAAATTATCAGTATCTAATTTTGATAAATCTTGAAATTTTTTCCAATAATTGACATCGGCAATCAATCCGTGTTTTAACATTTCTGCCAATCCAGAACGCATTTCGAGTTGGTCAAGCGTTTCTAAATAATCGACGTCAATAATGACCATTTTTGGATTGGTAATGGATCCTATTTGGTTTTTTAAGTTGCCTAAATCGACTCCGTTTTTTCCTCCAATCGATGCGTCGACCATTGCCAGCAGCGTAGTTGGAACATTTATGAAATCGATTCCACGTTTGAAAGTCGATGCTACAAATCCGCCAAGATCAGTAACAACGCCACCGCCAAGATTGATTATCAATGTTTTGCGATCTGCACCAAGCTCGGTTAAGACTTTCCAAATCTCTACGCAAGTATCAATATTTTTATTAATTTCTCCATTTTCGAATTCAATAATTTCAATTTTTAAATCAGAGATAATATAAGGTAGAAAATTATTCAAACATTTTTCGTTGGTATTGCTGTCAACAATCACAAAAATATTTGAATATTTATTTTCTTGAAGATGATTGTTGAGTGCTTCGTAACCGTTTTCGTTAAAAAAAATGGAATAATTACTGGCTTGAATTGGTTGCATAATTAGATTTAAAATAGATAAGCAAAATAAAGTAATTTTTGTCTAATATTTATCGAATGCTGATTATATTTGTAAGATAAAATAATTTTATGAATACTATTTTTAATAATACACAAGTTGCTTTTTCATTAAAAAGCGATACCGAGTTAGATAGAGCTTATTTTTTATTCAAAATGATTGCAAATCAACCTTTGGTCCGAATTGGAACTGCGGTTACAAATTTTGCACTGAAAGCCAATTTGCCAGTCGAAGGATTGATTCGAGCCACAGTTTTTGACCATTTTTGTGGTGGAATTAACGAAGACGATTGTTTGAAAGTTGTTGATAATATGTTTACCAAAGGCGTTTCATCGGTTTTGGATTATTCAGTTGAAGGCAAAGAAGATGAAGCCCATTTTGACGATGCGATGCAAATGGCTTTGAAAATTATTGAATTTGCTAAAGAAAAAAAATCGATTCCGTTTGTGGTTTTCAAACCAACAGGTTTTGGAAGATTTGAATTGTATGAAAAATTAGGCGAAGGTCAAGCCTTAAATTCTGACGAACAAGCCGAATGGAATAGGGCAGTAGCACGTTTTGATAGAGTATGTTTTTCTGCTCATAAAAATGATATTTTGCTTTTAATTGATGGCGAAGAAAGTTGGATGCAAGACGCTTCTGATGATTTGGTAGAATCGATGATGAGCAAATACAATAAAGATAAATGCATTGTCTTCAATACTTTACAAATGTATCGTTGGGACAGACTGGATTATTTGAAAAAATTACACGAAAAAGCCAAAACTGATGGTTTTTATATCGGAATGAAACTCGTTCGTGGCACCTATATGGAAAAAGAAAATAAACGTGCCGAAGAAAAAGGTTATAAATCGCCAATTTGCATTTCGAAAGAAGCAACTGACGAAAATTATGACGCAGCAGCAGAATATATGATGAAAAACTTGGATAAAATGTCGATTTATCTAGGAACTCACAACGAAGAAAGTTCTTATAAAATGCTAGAAATGATGAAACAAAACGGAATTGTCAACAACGATCCAAGAGTTTGGTTTGGACAATTGTATGGAATGTCGGATAATATAAGTTATAATTTAGCCGAAAACGGCAATAATATTTCTAAATATTTGCCATTTGGTCCAGTAAAAGATGTTATGCCTTACTTAATTCGTCGTGCCGAAGAAAATACATCAGTTGCAGGGCAAACCAGTCGCGAGCTGAATTTATTGAAAATTGAACGAAATAGGAGAAAAGGAAGGAATTAGTTTTAGATTTTAAAATTATTAAAAAATCCAATCTTGAACAAATCGGGATTGGATTTTTTTGTGAGATTTAAAACCTAAATTAAGAAGTACTAAACTGCAAATTACTCAAATTTTTATACATTCCGTTTTCGAGATCAATTAATTCTTTGTGCGTTCCTTGTTCCTTAATTTCGCCATTATCCAAAACTAAAATTTGATCTGCACTACGAATTGTCGATAATCTATGAGCAATAATAATACTAGTTCGACCTTGCATTAAAACTTCTAAAGCTTCTTGAACTAATTTTTCGCTTTCTGAATCTAATGAAGATGTGGCTTCGTCGAGAATCAAAATACTTGGGTTTTTGAGTAAAGCACGAGCAATTGCTATTCGTTGACGTTGCCCACCAGATAATTTTATGCCTCGTTCGCCAACAATTGTTTCGAATTTTTCTGGAAAACCTTCAACAAAATTAAAAGCATTGGCTTGTTTGGCTGCCAACATAATTTCTTCGTTAGTAGCATTTGGCTTGCCATAAGCAATATTTTCTCGAATAGTTCCACCAAACAAAATTACATCTTGCGGAACAATACTCATATTTCCTCGTAAAGTTTCTAAGTCGTAATCGTATATATTTTTATCATCAATTAAAATAGTTCCACTTTCGATATCATAAAAACGCAATAATAAAGATGCAATCGTAGATTTTCCTGTTCCAGATGGACCAACAATTGCAATTTTTTGACCGAAATTGGCTTTGAAACTTACATTTTTCAAAACCTGAATTTCTTTTCTTGATGGATAAGAAAAAGCCACGTTTTGAAAAGTAACTTCACCTTTTATTTTTTGAATGTTTTTTGCAGAATCTGAATTTATTTGTTCTGGAACCTCATCTAATAATTCAAAAACACGTTCGGTTGCTCCGATTGCTTTTTGCATTTGCGAATACAATTCTGCAATTCCACCCGATGATGCGCCAACATAACTCGAATATAAAATGAAAGTAAATAATTCTCCAACCGTAATTTCTCCAGCAATTGCTAGTGTTACACCATACCAAACAACAGCAACGATTGTTCCAAACAAGCAAACTATTATAAATGAAGCAAAATAACCCCTAAATTGTCCGCCTTTTATTCCAATTTTTACAACTTCAGATATTCTTTGTTTGTAACGTTGAATTTCGTACCATTCGT
>JAYVBR010000225.1:0-3354 GCA_043750395.1 Bacteroidota bacterium
ACGCAACGAATTACAGTTGCATCGAGTTCGTCTTTCAGTTTATTTTGATCGACATCGTGTTGGTATTGCCCTACTCCTATTGCTTTTGGATCGATTTTAACGAGTTCCGCCAAAGGATCTGACAATCGTCTTCCTATAGAAACCGAACCACGAACCGTAACATCATAATTCGGAAATTCGTCTCGAGCAATTTTACTTGCCGAATAAACCGATGCTCCAGCTTCTGAAACTATAAAAACTTGGACGGGCTTATCGAAAGCAATTTTCTTGATAAAAAATTCGGTTTCGCGGCTTGCTGTTCCGTTTCCAATAGAAATGGCTTCAATATTATAGGCGTTTACCATCGATTTTATCTTTTTCATCGCCAAAGTTGTATCGTTTTGCGGTGCGTGTGGATAAATGGTTTCGTTGTACAACAAATCGCCTTTTTCGTCCAAACAAACAATTTTGCAACCCGAACGAAAACCTGGATCGATTGCCAAAATTCGTTTTTCGCCCAATGGTGGAGCAAGCAGTAATTGTCCTAAATTTGACGCAAAAACATCGATAGCAGTTTTATCGGCTTTGGCTTTGGCTTCTTGCAAAACTTCGTTAGAAATGGCTGGGTTTAGTAATCTTTTATACGAATCTTCAATTGCCAATTGCACTTGCGAAATTGATGGCGAATTAGAATTGGTTATGATTAAATTATCAATCAAATCATAAGTTTCATCAATATCGACCTCGATTTTTAATTTTATAAAACCTTCGTTTTCGGCACGAAGCATTGCCAATAATCTGTGTGATGGCGTTTTTGATAAATTTTCTGACCAATCAAAATATTGTGTGAATTTTTGAGCTGCTTCATCCTCGGCTTTCTTTTTTACAACTTTAGTTTCAATGGTTGCTTTACGTTGAAACAATCTTCGCAAACTTTGTCGAACCGCTATATTTTCGTTAATCCATTCTGCTACAATATCACGTGCGCCTTGCAATGCTGCGTCTTCATTGATTACGTTTTCATTCAAATATTTTGATGATAAAAATTCTATATCGTCTTTTCCTTGCGCTAAAATTATTTTTGCAAGTGGTTCTAAACCGTTTTCGCGAGCCACATCGGCACGGGTTTTTTTCTTCTTTTTGTATGGCAAATACAAATCTTCTATTTCTTGAAGGTCGAAACTATTTGTGATTTTCGATTTCAATTCTGGTGACAATTGTCCTTGTTCTTCAACAGTTTTTAAAATCGAATCTTTTCGTTTTACTATTTCATCGTATTGTTTAGAAAGCTTTGCAATTTGTTCCACTTGAACCTCATCTAGATTGCCAGTTTGGTCTTTTCGGTATCGAGAAATAAATGGAATAGTGCAATCTTCACTGAGCAGTTTTATGGTAACACTGATGTTTTTATCAGCAGTTTGAACTTGGTTTTTTATGAATTGTATTTGGGTCATTGTATAATATTCTCTATTTGATTTCTGTTTCTAAATATTTTAATTTAAAAACCAAAAATAATATCTTTACACTAAAAAATGGTGTCATTACTCTTTATTTATTTTATGATTATTAATCTCGTTGGTTTTTTTCTGATTTGGTATGATAAAAATCAGGCTACAAAAAATCAATATCGGATTTCTGAAAAAATACTTTTGTCGATTGTTGTGTTCGGTGGAATGATAGGCTCAGGTTTGTCTATGCTTTTATTTCGGCACAAAACATCAAAAAATTCTTATTTGTTAAAGTTTTTTGGGATAATTATTGTTGAAATATTGGTTTTTTATATTATTTATCAATCGATTGGTTGTTAGTTGGAGGCAAAAAACTTTCGCCAGTAACAACACTTTTTCCTGTTTTTTCTTCAAGTGCGAATCTTGCATTTTTGGCAATTGACCCTCCTTTTTTGCAGGCTTTTGCATTTTCAATTAATCCGATGGCTTGGTCAGTTTCCGCAATTTGTCTGGTCGAAAGTTCAGCCAATGCAGTGAAAATTAATTCTGCTTCGGTCATATGATCTCTCAAATTTTGAGTTTCTAAACCTTTTACATCTTTATGTTGCCTAACTGACAATCCTGTCCATTCTTGATGAATAATATTTGTTAACATTGCGAACTCGTTAGTCTTTTCAACTCCGTTTTCTTTCCAATAATCGGTCAATTTATTTCTAGTTTCTTGACCCGTCATTCGTTGCTGAATCCATTTTTCGCTTCTGCCTAGTTTCTGCCAATTTTCTCTCGCTCGGTCAAGGCTTTGTGCTGGATCACCCAATTCTTGAATGCGTTCATAACCTACTTTTGCCAACCATTGCTTGAAAGGTTCTGCTTTGGGTGATGGAATAGATTGAATTAAACGTAACAAAGTTTCAGTATCAGCCGTATCGGTTAGTCTGTTTTTGCCATCTTCGGCAAGCATTTTGAACTGTCCGATTTTTTCGGACACTTCACTTCCCTCATTTGATAATTTCTTTTTTAAATCGGACCAATACTTTCTCGGTCGGTCTGTTCCGGTCAAAATTTCAATTACATCAATAACCGAAAAATACCACATTTCCGTATCAGAATCGAAATGACTTCTTACTTTTTTTTGTTCAAATAATTTTATTGGACTCATTTTTTAAGCTCTAAATTTGGTAAATATCTGATATTAAAATTACTGATTTAAGTTATAAAATCCAAATAATTACCTTTATTAATTACTTCATAACTCGCTTCTGGATATGCTTTTGCAAATGCAGTTGGAATTTTTGCTTTTCGGTTTTCGTTCCATTTGAATTCGAATGCTTTAAGATTTCCGTTTTCTTCCTCAAGCCAATCTAATTCTTGTTGATCGTATGTGCGCCAAAAATAATTAGAAACCGTTTTTTGAGTATAATTTTGAAATTTTACTCGTTCTGATGCTAAATAATTTTCCCATAATGCACCAACATCGATTCGAGTTTCTAGTCGAGTGAAATTGCCAATAATTCCGTTTCGAATTCCGTTATCATAAAAATACCAGCGGTTTGATTTTGTTATTTCCTTGCGCAAATTTCTACTAAATCCTGGCACTTTATATATTACAAAAACTTTCGATAGCAAATCTAAATAGCTTTCTACAGTGTTTTTAGAAATGCCTAATTGTCTGGCTAATTCTTGCAACGAAACTTCTTGCCCAACTTGAAATGCAATTAATTTTAACAAATCTAAAACTTTAACAGATTGTTTTATACCATCAAAAATCAAAATGTCTTTTAATAAATACGAATTAATAATTTCTTTAATATAATTGATTTTATCATTCCAATCTGGATATTGTTCCAATTCTGGATACGATCCAAAAAGCAATCGCTCTTCTAATTTCTGGGTTGTTTCTTTATAGTTTTCTTGTTTTGCAAATTCC
>JAYVBR010000226.1:0-3354 GCA_043750395.1 Bacteroidota bacterium
TTCAAATTCAAATCCAACTTCGTTACCTAAAAGTTTCAATCCAAGCGGCGATTGCGGAGAAATTGCAAAAATATTTTGATTGTCAATTGTTATTTTTGGTAATGCAACACTGATATAAACTGTCAAATTATTGGTTTTGACCAAACTTCCTAAAGCAATTTTCTTTGAATTTTTATTGACATCGATTTTATCTAAAATAACTTTTTGGGCTAAAACTTCAGATAATTTTCGATTCAATTTTTCTTGTTCAATGTGCATCATTGACAATGCAGTTTCGTGTTTGTCGCCAGCCGAACCTTTGGCATCGTTCTTGGAATCTTCGGTCAAAGCCGAAATCATATCCTGAAAAACATCAACTCTGTCGTTTACTAATTGCTGGTATTTTTGGTGTATTTTTTGTTTCATAATTTTAACCACTAAAGGCACAAAGGTATACACAAAGTTCACAAAAATATAATTCAAATTCAAATCGCAAATAAAACTTTGTTCACTTTGTGGTTAATAGAAATCAAATTTATAATTGGCTCCCAAAATAACCTGAAATCCTTGAACTGGAAAATTCAACCATTTTTGATATTGCTGATTGGCAATATTATTCAACCTTAAAAAACCTGTAAATCTTTCAGAATATTTAAAACCAACGTGCGCATTTACATCAAAATAACTTGCTAAAGCTTTGATTTCGTTGTTTGGAGAAAGCAACGCAATATCTAAATTGGTTTGTTGGTCAAATCGTTCGCCTACAAAAAACAAACTTGTTCCTGCATACCATTTTTCGGAAATGTCAAAATCGAAAGTTGCATTGATTTTTATATTTGGCAAATTCCATAGTTTATCTTGAAATGCAATGTTGTAAGTATTGAAAGTTCCATTTAACTTTAAGGAAACACTTTTCGAAAAATCAGCTTTTAATTCTCCGAAAAAACTTAAAGTTTTTACATTATCATAAACAACATTAAATGAATTTCCAAACGCATAACTATCTGTATTCAAAATAGTTGAACCATAATCATTTGCTTTAAAAAGTGGTTTATATTTTTCGCTTAAAAGTGAACCTCGAACATTATAACTTAAAGAATTGGCTAGTTTTCCTTTCAATCCTGCAAATAAATCATATTGTTTGTCGGTCGGAATAATGCTTAATGTTGGCGACAAAAACGGATTCTCATTCGTTAAATTTCTATATGAATTTTGCTCTAAACTTCCTTCAGCTCCGGCGTAAAAAATCATTAAATCGCTAACCAATTTCAGCGATGCATTGACTTGAGGATAAACAAAAAACTTGCCATTAGAATTGACAGTATCCGATGAGTAGAACAAATTGGCGCCTAAACTAATCGTCCAATCGTCTTTGTTGATGATGTAATTTGGATTCAAACCCAAGTTTACAAATCCGTATTTTGAAGCTTGTACATTGGTGTTGAAATAATTTTTATCGAAATTTCCACCAATATAATCAACAATAATATTAGTTCTAAATCGCATATCGTCAATATCGATATTGAAAGTTGGTTTTACATAAAAACGGTTTTCGGCTGAACCATAATTATCAGAAAAACGTTCGAATTTGGTTGTCATTTCTTTAAAAACACTTTCTTTGAATTTTAATTTTCCTGCTATGTAAAAATCATTATAAGAATGACTTGAATTAATTGATTTTATGATATTTGATCTGTCTAATTGTGATAAACTTGAACCAAAATCTTTCGGCAAACCATACCAATTATAAACCTGATTTTGAAAACCTAAATCTAAATTCCAAGACATTTCTCGCAAATTATTTCCATAAGAAACATCAAGCGAAGTGTTGTAAAATTTATCTGGAAGTTCAAGGTTTTTTATACCGCCTTGCGATGACAAATGTCTGAATGCACCCCCAATATATTCAGTTTCTGAAATGTTTTCGGTTACAAATAACTCGGCATTTATAGTTGCAAAATTTCCAAAACCTAGTGTTGCATAATTTTTAAAAAGTTGTTCAGCTGGTGCTTTATCAACTCCAACAGCTTTTCCTTTCGATGGTGTGAATGTAGATGCGACTGGAAATGAGAATATATTGTACTTTATAATTTCTTTTTTTGCCGTTTCTTCATCGTCTAAAGTTGGCGTTTCTTTAATTTTGAATGCATCGGAAATCGTTGGCGTATAGGGTTTTACAACATTTACAACTTCTGTACCGATATTTTCGTCTTTTTTTTGTGAAAATGAAAGTTGAGATAGAAGTATAAAAATCCCCGATACGAACTTCATCAAATTAAATGAAGTTGTGATAGAAAATTGGAATTTTGAAAATATATTAATCATTTTTATTTTTTATTTTTTAATAAACTGTAAACTGCAACTAAGTATTTAAAAATAAACTCTTATTTACCAACCGAAGAATTCGTCTTACTTTCCTCGGTTTTTATTAACTCTAGTTCTTTTTTTGCCTCTATTTGAACATCTTCAAATTCGGCAAAATTTTCTAAAACGGCATTTAAAATATAGGTTGCTTGATAACTATCTTTCAATCCATAGAAATTTCTTGCCATAATAATTAAGCCTTTAGCTCCAAAATATTTGTAACCCGAATAATCTTTTGATAATTTATTGACGGCTTTATTTGACAATTCAAACTTCGAATCTTTATTTTTGAAATACGCATCGTAATATAATGCTTCGGCTGCCAATTCGCCTTTTGCGATGGTTTGCAATTTGGCGTAAGCAATTCTGGCTTTGGCGTAATCATTCGATTTAATTGCTGAACGAGCAACGATTATTTGCGCATCTGATTTTATTTTGTCATCGGTTTTTGGATTGACTAAAACTTTTTCGGCATAAATAACCGAATTTAGATAATCTTTTTGATCATAATAAGATTTCATTAAATTCGCTTGTGCAAATGTTATATTCTGCGGAAAATCGGCTTCTGATTCTAATCTTTTTAAAATATTTACAACTTTTATATCATTATTTTTAATGAAAATTCCAGCCAATCTGACTAATGATTGTTCTGTAAATTCGTTTCGAGATTTCGCGATTACAAATTCATAATTCGGAATCGCATTTTTTTCTAAACCATCGGCAAAATACAATTGAGCTAAATAAAAGTTTGATTTTAGCGAATGAATTCCGTTTGGAAATTTAGCTAAATATCCAATAAAGCCCGAAGTTGCAGGTTTAGAATTGCCTTGCAAATATTGTTTTTCGGCAGAATTGTAAGTGTCATTTTCGAGTTCGGCATCAGTGACTTCAACAAAACTAAGCGTTTTAACCCAAGTTGCATATTCGTCAACTTTTCCGTTATCGACATAAATTAATCTTGCAGTTGCAACAGCTTCGATTGCTTCTGGCGAATTCGGATAATCGGCTGCC
>JAYVBR010000227.1:0-3353 GCA_043750395.1 Bacteroidota bacterium
CCACCGAAAATAAACATTATTAACAATACCATAATCATAGTTAATGATGTATTTATGGTTCTAGACATTGTTGTGTTAATCGAATTGTTTACAATTTCAGTGAAATTTCCTTTAGATTTCCCACCAATAAATTCACGAACTCTATCAAATACTATAACGGTATCATTCATAGAATATCCGATTACTGTTAAGATTGCTGCAATGAAATGTTGGTCAATTTCCATTCCGAAAGGCATAAATCTCCATAATAAAGAATAAATTCCTAATACGAAAATAACGTCGTGAGCAACAGCAGCTATTGCACCCAAGCTATATTGCCATTTTCTGAAACTTATCATTAAATACAAACAAACTATTAACATTGCACCCAAAACAGCCCAAATAGAATTAGTTTTAATATCTGCAGCGACACTAGGTCCTACTTTAGAAGATTGAAGAATTCCTAATTTTTTTCCTTCAGATGCTTCTGCAAATTTATCGTAAGTCATATCCGTAGGGAAATGTTTACTTAAATTTTTGAATAATAATTTTGTGATTTCTTTGTCAACACCTTCTCCGTTTTCTTCAACTCTAAATTTTGTTGTTATTTTTAATTGAGAATCGGCACCAAAAGTTTTAACTTCTACTGTTCCGAAATCTTTCAATAAATCTTCTTTTACAACATCTGGAGCAATAGTTTTATCAAAATGTATTTGATAAGAACGTCCACCAGTAAAATCTGCACCATAATTCAATCCGCTAGTTGCAAGAGAAACGATACTAACAACACAAACTGCTAATGAAATTCCGTAGAAAACTTTTTTGTATTTCAAGAAATTGATATTCACATTTGTAAACCAATTTTTTGACATACTTGTAACGAATGTTAAGGCATTTCCTCTTTTTACGCTCCAATCTAATAACATTCTTGTAATGAAAATAGAAGTAAATAAAGAAGTAAATATACCAATTAATAGGGTTGTAGCAAATCCTTTTATTGGTCCTGAACCAAAAATAAGCAATACCAAACCAGTTAAAACGTGAGTTACATTGGCATCGATAATCGAACGCATTGCACCTTTCCAAGAGAAAGAAGTATCAATTGCATCTTCAAGCGTTTTGCCTCTTCGCAATTCTTCTTTTGCTCTTTCATAAATAATTATGTTAGCATCTACTGCTGTACCCATTGTTAAAACGATACCAGCAATACCTGGCAAAGTTAAAACTGCACCCAAACTAGCTAGAATTCCAAAAATGAATAACAAATTGACAGCCAAAGCAATATTAGCATATAAACCAGATTTGCCGTAATAAATTAACATCCAAAGCGATACTAATAATAATCCTACGATTGAAGATGTTGTACCGTCGTCAATGGCTTTTTGACCCAATGATGGACCAACAACTTCTGATTGAACGATTTCTGCGGCAGCGGGCAATTTACCAGCACGCAAAACATTAGCTAAATCTTTAGTTTCTAGAAGAGAGAAGTTTCCCGATATTTCTGAATTTCCACCTGATATTGGTCCTGTTGAAACTCCTGGAGCAGAATAAACTATGTTATCTAATGAAATTGCGATTGCACCTTGTGTTTTGAATGCGTTTCCAGTTAACTCTTCCCATATTTTTGCTCCTTTTGCATTCATTTGCATTGAAACTGCTGGTTTTCCTAATTGGTCAAATGTATCTTTTGCATCAGTAACAACACCTCCACTCATTGGTGGTTTATTGTCTCTATTACCTTTTAACGCATACAGTTCAACTGCTAAAACTTTTACTGAACCTTTAGTTTTTATAGGGTCAACAATTGTTTTATCTTTTAATACTACATCAATTTCTGTTGGTTTTCCCCAAGCAAATTTCGCATATTTTTGATCAACACCTAGTAGATTTCGAATATCTTTTCGCTTCAAGTAAGAATTTACTACTGCTGTATCACTAGGAGCGAAGTATGCCAATATTGGACCATTACCATATGCAATGAATTTGTCAACAAGTGGTTGTTTTTCAGTTTTAGTATCAACTTTTTTATCATCAACTAATAAATCAGAAATATCTTTTTTAACTTTAGTAGTATCAGCTGCAACAGCTGGAGTTGCATCAGTTTTTGGTTCAGAAGCTTTTAAAGCATTATTGGCAGCCATAATAAAGTTGCCCATTTCTTGTGCTTTGAAAGTTTCCCAAAACTCTAATTGTGCCGTACTTTGCAATAAAGCTGTTACACGATCAATATCTTTTACACCTGGCAATTCAACAAGAATTCTACCTGATTGTCCAAGTCTTTGAATGTTTGGTTGTGTTACTCCAAATTTATCTATACGTTTTCTTAAAACTTCAAAAGCAGATGTTATTGACTCATCAACTTTAGTTTTAATTATTCTTTTTGCATCTGAATTAGTGGTTTTAAAATCTATAACATCACTTAATGTTTTGTTTGCAAAAATATCTGGCGATGCTAATTTTGCATTTCCACCTTCTGCTTTTTCGAATTCAGCAAAGAAAACATCTAGATATACTTCGTTTCCTTTTCTGTTTGCAGTTGCATCGGTTAAAGCTTTCTTAAAAGTTTCATTTTTTGAATCATTTGCTAGTCCTTTTAAGATATCTTTTACAGATATTTCAAGAATTACGTTCATTCCACCTTCTAAATCTAGACCTTTGTTGATTTGTTTGTCTTTTACATCATTATATGTAAAATAATTCATAAAAACTTTTTGTTTCCCAATAGAATCTAAATACTTAAATTCTTTTTTAGAATCGCCTTTAGCAAATTCTTTAGCATCAGATTTAATGCTGTTAGATTTGAATGTGAAAGAAAGTTGGTAAATACTTACCATTGCAAACAGAATTGCGAAAAATTGAATAAGACCCTTATTTTGCATTACTAAAAAATTAATTAATTTTGGTTTGTTTATTATTTAATTGTTTACAAGTATATAATGTAAAAAAAACACTAGATTTTTGTAAAACGTGCAAATATATAATTAACCACAACATTAACCAATTTATTTTGATATTTATGTAAAAAAAAATAAAAATGTTTTTTTTGTCTAGTATTATTATTTTTATTGAATTAAATTCATTTTTTTTAAGTATTTTAATAAAATATTATTAATTATATAAATTTAATTCATTTAAGCGATAAAAAACGTAATTTGTCGGTAATTTTTAATTTTCCTTACTTGTTTATTATTGTATAATTCTAAAAATACTTATATTCGCAAAAAAAAGATTAACTACAATGGAAGAGCCTACAAAAGACAAAAAACCCTCAAATAAATTAACAATTGCATTATTTTTAATTATTGCAGGTATCTCGGGATTGTCTTATTATATGTACATGCAATCTGCTGAAACAGAAAGTAAATTAAATG
>JAYVBR010000228.1:0-3352 GCA_043750395.1 Bacteroidota bacterium
AGAAAAGCAATGACACTGGCAACCCAACCAAAATCAATGATTATTGTAGGTTCTGGCGCTATTGGAGTTGAGTTTGCACACTTCTACAATTCTATGGGAACTGAAGTAACCATTGTAGAATTTATGCCAAATATAGTTCCCGTTGAAGACGAAGACATTTCGAAACAAATGGAGCGTTCTTTGAAAAAAGCAGGAATTAAAATCATGACAAACTCGTCTGTTGAGAGAATTGATACTTCTGGAGCAGGTGTAAAAGCATTTGTGAAAACGGCAAAAGGAGAAGAAGTTCTGGAAGCAGAGATCGTACTTTCGGCTGTTGGAATCAAAACCAACATTGAAAACATTGGATGAGAAGAAGTAGGAATCGCTACTGATAAAGATAAAATTTTGGTAAATGCCTACAACCAAACAAACATTCCAGGATATTACGCTATTGGTGATGTTACGCCAGGACAAGCGCTTGCGCACGTAGCATCTGCAGAAGGAATTAATTGTGTAGAAAAAATCGCAGGACTTCATGTAGAACCTATCGACTACGGAAACGTACCAGGTTGTACGTATGCAACTCCAGAAATTGCTTCCGTAGGATTAACCGAAAAACAAGCTAAGGAAAAAGGATACGAATTGAAAATTGGAAAATTCCCATTCTCAGCTTCTGGAAAAGCACAAGCTTCTGGTAATTCTGATGGATTTGTAAAAGTAATTTTTGATGCCAAATATGGCGAATGGTTGGGTTGTCACATGATTGGTGCTGGTGTAACTGATATGATTGCTGAGGCAGTTGTAGCGCGTAAACTAGAAACTACTGGACACGAAATCCTAAAATCAATTCACCCGCACCCAACAATGAGCGAAGCTGTTATGGAAGCAGTAGCCGATGCTTATGGCGAAGTTATTCATTTGTAATGAATTATAAATTTAATACTAAAACCGATTTGATAAATTTCAAATCGGTTTTTTTTTTTTGATATTTATATTCAAAAATAAATCTTAAAACTTTTGTAACTTTTATAGAAACCCATCGTATAATCAATGTGAATTAAATTGATAAGATTTTAGAATACCTAAAAAGGAATTTGCAAATAAACCAAATTTAATATTTTTTGAATTTCCCAAAATCAATTGCAAAAATTTTAATTTCGCTTCAAATTTTATTTACAAAAAATTCTAACAAATAAAAAAACAAAAAAAAATGACAGACATTTTAGATTTCTGGTGGATTGGATTAATTATTTTTTCTTTATTATTTTACAAATTTGTTTTACGTGTTTTCTTTGGAATGGTCATTGTTCCCGAAGATAAAATTGGATTAGTAACCAAAAAATTCGTGCTTTTTGGAGCCGATAAATCATTGCCAGACAGCAGAATTATTGCTACTAAAGGCGAAGCTGGTTTTCAAGCGCAAACTCTCGCTCCAGGTTTATATTGGGCAATGTGGATTTGGCAATACAGCGTCGATATGACAGCATTTACAATCATTCCAGAAGGAAAAATTGGTTTGATTTTAAGTAAAGACGGAAAAGAAATTCCAACTGGGCGCATTCTTGCTAGAAAAGTTTTATCAGATAATTTTCAAGATGCAACCGCTTTCTTAGATAATGGCGGACAAAAAGGGCGACAAACCGCATTTATAACAACCGGTTCCTATAGAATAAACACATTTTTATTCGAAATTGTGATTGCAGACCAAATCAAGATTTTCGAGAATATGATAGGAATCGTAACTGCTCTTGATGGCGAACCGATTACCCAAGGTCAAATTGCTGGAACCAATGTTGAGGGTCATAACAATTTTCAAGATTTTGATATGTTTCTAGAAAAAGGTGGAAATCGTGGTTTGCAACCGCAAGTAATGTTGGCTGGGTCGTATTATATCAATTCTTGGGCAGTTCAAATTGAGCAAAACGCAATGACCGACGTGCCAATTGGTTATGTTGGCGTTGTAATTTCATATATTGGCGAAGACGGTTTAGACGTTACAGGCGAACATTTCAAACACGGAAATATTGTGACTAAAGGACAACGTGGCGTTTGGATGGAGCCACTTGGACCAGGAAAATATGCTTTGAATAAATATACAACCAAATTGGAGTCTGTTCCTACAACAAACCTAGTATTAAACTGGGCTGATGCCCGAAGCGAATCGCATAATTTAGACCACAATTTATCGACAATTACGGTTCGTTCCAAAGATGGATTCCCGTTCAATCTTGATGTTTCGCAAATTATTCACGTTCCAGCTAACGAAGCACCAAAAGTTATTGCCAGATTTGGAAGTATGACCAACCTGGTTTCGCAGGTTTTAGAACCAACCATTGGCAATTATTTTAGAAACTCGGCACAAGAAAGTGATGTGATTTCTTTCTTGTCAACCAGAAAAGAACGACAAGAATCTGCTAAAAATCATATAAAAGTTGTTCTTGATGAATATAATGTAAATGCTGTTGATACATTGATTGGCGATATTGTTCCGCCAGAATCTTTGATGAAAACCTTGACCGATAGAAAAATCGCAGAAGAAGAGCAAAAAACATATCAAACCCAAAAAATGGCACAAGAACAACGCCAAGGAATGGAAAAAGAAACTGCTATTGCAGATATGCAAAAAGAAATTGTAAAAGCATCGCAAAGTGTCGAAATTGCTCAACGAACTGCCGATGCAACTGTTAAAAAAGCCGAAGGTGATGCAACAAGTTTAAAATTGAATGTAAACGCAGAAGCCGAAGCTACAAAAATGAGAGCAAATGCAGAAGCAGAAGCAACAAAAGCAAGAGCTGCTGCGCAAGCCGAAGCAACCAAATTGACTGCAAGTGCCGAAGCCGAAAGAATTTCGAAAACAGGTTTAGCAGAAGCCGAAAAAATCATCGCAATCGGTAAATCAACCGCAGAATCATATAAATTACAAGTTTCTGCAATGGGCGACGATAATTTTACGAAATATAAAATTACCGAAGAAATTGGTAAAGGAAATATTAAAGTAATTCCTGATGTTTTAATAACTGGTACAAACGGTTCAGATGGTGGAATTAGTGGTTTGCTTGGAATGAAATTAATGGAAATGATGGATACTAAATCTGAAAATCAGAATATCAAGAAAAAATAAAATAATGTTATTAGTTTAATTATAAAATCCGTTTTGAGAAATCGAAACGGATTTTTTTTGTAAAATATTAAATTAAAAAAAGCTTTATTACAAAAAATTAGGAGCAGATAATCTGCACACCAACATTAGAAAAATCATTGAACGAAGAACAAAATATCGCTTAATTCTAGGATATACAGCATTTTTTGTTTAACTTTGAAATATGAATAAAACAGAAGAAATAAAAGCATTATTTGATTCATTACCAGC
>JAYVBR010000229.1:0-3348 GCA_043750395.1 Bacteroidota bacterium
TCTAAAAAATAATCCAATAAATAAATTAAAATTATCAATTTCTGGTAATTTGGTTTGCTGATAATTCGATTTGAAATATTCTAAAAATGGATCATAAAACAAATCATTTTCGAAAGCACGTATGCTTGCTAATCCGAATAATAGAATTAGAATAAGCAAAATTCTGAACTTGAATTTAAACAGTTTTTGAAGCATAAATCGATAATTTATTAACCCAAATAACCCATAACAAAAATACGAATCCATAAATAATTAATGGGAAAATTACGCCGTGCAAAATTTCTTCATATTTTGGAAAACTATAAATCAAAATACATAAAAGTGCAATTCTAGCAATATTTAAAAAGTGAATCATCAAAATTCCTCCGATTATAAATGCAATTGTATGTTTTAATTTTCCAGTAAATGCAATTACAAATGCTACGAATAAAATAATAACACTCAAGCCGTTGCAACCTTCGATTATTTGAGCTATATATTTTTTTTTATAAAATAATTTCACACTCGCTGCTTCAATATTTTGCATTTGATAAGCATCCGAACCAAAAAAAGTAAGACAACTTATAGTTTGGTTAGCAACTATTTCTGTAAAACCATCCACCTCATTGTTAACTGCATCAAATTGATTCAAATAAATTTCGTAAACGAATGTAAAAACTAAATAAGCTATTAAAAACTTACCTATAAAAGATAAAAATGATTTGTATTGAATGAAATATTTTTTCAATGTTAATTTTTTTCAAAATTAGATAAAAAATAAAACTAACAATTACTTTTGCATAAAAATAAAATAAAAATGAAATTTGAAACATTAAAACCAAAAGTAAAAGAAATTACCTTAAAATCTGATATTTCTAGAGAAGAAAAATTACAAGAAATTTGTCATTTATTAAATGAAAACATCGAATATTACAATTGGGTTGGATTTTATTTTGCCAATCACGAAGCCCAAACATTGCATCTTGGGCCTTATGTTGGCGCGGAAACTGACCATACAATTATTCCGTTTGGTAAAGGAATTTGCGGACAAGTTGCGGTTTCTAACGAAAATTTTGTTGTGCCAGATGTTGCAGCGCAAGACAATTATATTGCTTGTAGTTTTACTGTAAAATCAGAAATTGTTGTTCCATTATTCGTTAACGGAAAAAATATTGGTCAAATCGATATTGACAGCCACGTTTTAAATCCATTTACTAATGAAGATGAACAATTTTTAGAGTTTGTAAATTCAGAGATTGCTAAATTGTTTTAGAATTCGCTTTAAAATTTTCAAAATATCATTATAAAATTCATTTAATCGATTTAATTATAGCTTTTATAGATTAATTGACAAAAATTCATTTGATTTGAATTTGGTTCTTAAATAAATCTTAATTTTTATTATATATTTGCTTTTTTTCAAATCAAAATATTCTGTTTAGGTTCAATAAATGAAAACAATTTTACTTTTTTTATTACTCAGTTTTTCTGTTTTTTCTCAGTCAGATAAGAAAAAAGATGTAAAAGTTGTACCCAAAACTGTGGTTGATAAAAAGAAAATTGTCGAAACCAAAAAACCTGTTGAAACTAAAAAAATAGATTCAAAAAAAGCAATCGATCCAAAAAAAACAGATTCTAAAACTGTCGATTCTCAGAAAAAACCAGAAAAACCAGAAGACAAAGTTAAACTAAACGACACGATAGTCACGATTACCAAAAAAACAATCGAAGAATCGCCAATCGAAGAAAAAGATTTGTCATATAATGTAGGTTTTCGATTGTTGAATGCTTGCAACACATCGAAACTCAAAAAATTCTCCGAAGAGGAATTGACCAAAAAATTGCTCAAAAAAATTACTTTGAGTTATCTTTCGGCGATTTGTGTCAACAATAACGAAGAATATGGCAAATTCATAAATCTTGAATTGGTAGAAATTTTAACTAACGAAAATATTAAGACCAATATATATAGGTATAAAATTGAATATGAACGCAAAATTCAGAAAAAAGAAATGCGAATTTATATTGATAAAGAAGGTTTAGTATCTGTTATTAAAACTTGTCGTTGGAAAGATAAATTCGAATTAAAGAAAAAATACAAACCTAAACCGAAAAAAATAATTCAAGATACATTAACAATTATTGACGAAAGTTTTATTATTCGAAATTAATGATTACTTTTGCACCGTCTTAAAAGAGTTTTGAGACTACATAATAATCATTTATAAGATATTAAAATGTATTTATCTAAAGAAGTTAAAGAAGAAATCTTCGCTAAACACGGAGAAAAAACTAACACAGGAAAATCAGAATCTCAAATCGCATTGTTCACTTTCAGAATTACACATTTGACTGAGCACTTGAAAAAAAATCGTCACGATTACAACACAGAACGTTCATTAGTACTTTTAGTTGGTAAAAGAAGAGCACTTCTTGACTACTTAAAGAAAACTGAAATCAACCGTTACCGTGAGATTATCAAAGAATTAGGTATTAGAAAATAATATTTATATAAAGGAGGTGCGCAAGTACCTCCTTTTTTGTTATATAACAAACCTATGAGGTTTTAAAAAATTATAGGTTTTGCATTAAAAAAAGTTTGGTTTTTCATTGGAACACAACAACTACAATCCGCTAAAGCGGGACGCGCACAACTATTTGCTGACAGGCAGAAAACCAATGTAAAAAATTAAAAAAAGGAAAAATTATGATTCCACAATTATTTGTAGAAAACATCGATTTAGGTGATGGCAGAAACATCACAATCGAGACGGGTCGTTTGGCTAAACAAGCCGATGGATCTGTAGTAGTAAGAATTGGTAAAACTGTTATCTTAGGAACAGTTGTATCATCAAGAAAAGCAACTCCAGGAATCGATTTCTTGCCGTTAACGGTAGATTATCGTGAAAAATTTGCAGCAGCAGGACGTTTTCCTGGTGGATTTTTCAAAAGAGAAGCACGTCCAAGCGACAACGAAGTATTAACAATGAGATTAGTTGACCGTGTTTTACGTCCGCTTTTCCCATCGGATTATCACGCAGAAGTTCAAGTAATGATTCAGTTAATGTCTCACGATGATGATGTTATGCCAGATGCATTAGCAGGATTAGCAGCATCAGCAGCTTTAGCATTATCTGATATTCCTTTCGAAACTTTAATCTCAGAAGCTAGAGTTGGAAGAATTGATGGAAAATTCGTCATCAATCCAAGTCGTGCACAATTAGAATTATCAGATATTGATATGATGATTGGTGCTTCAACAGATTCTATTGCAATGGTAGAAGGCGAAATGAAAGAAATTTCTGAAGCCGAAATGGTAGAGGCTATTAAATTTGCTCATGAACACATCAAAAAACAAATTGCTGCTCA
>JAYVBR010000230.1:0-3345 GCA_043750395.1 Bacteroidota bacterium
GCAACATATTTTGACAATGCCAAATTAGATTGACGAGTTGCCAACGAACGCATATAGACTCTTGGGTTATTAATTGCATTCATTCGGATTCTATCGCCAAGAAGTGCGCCACCCGTTTTCTTTTTTGATGGATCGACAGAAATTATTCCGAGAGTTTTTTCTGGAAAATCGATTAAAAAGCGACGTACTAATTCGTCTACTAATGATGATTTTCCTGAGCCACCGGTTCCGGTGATTCCTAGAACAGGAGAATCCCCTCCCGACCTCCCCGAAGGGGAGGAGATGTTGCTTGGGAATAGACTTTGAAACTCATCATTTCTATTTTCGGCAAGCGAAATTAATCTTGCAATGGTTGGAACGTGTTTTTCTTTTAATGCTTTGGCAATATCTAAACCAATGGGTAAACTCGGCAAAGCATAATCAGATTTCAATACGTTATCGTTAATCATTCCCTGCAAACCCATTGCGCGACCGTCGTCTGGCGAATACAAACGAGTGATGCCATAATCCATTAAATCTTTGATTTCTGAAGGTAGAATTACACCGCCACCGCCACCAAAAATCTTGATGTGGGTTGCGTTATTTTCTTTTAATAAATCGTACATAAACTTGAAATATTCGTTGTGACCGCCTTGGTAGGAGCTGCAAACAATAGCATTTGCATCTTCTTGAATGGCTGTGTTTACTACTTCTTGAACGCTGCGATCGTGACCAAGATGAATGACTTCGCAACCTGTGGCTTGAATAATTCTACGAATGATGTTTATGGCTGCATCGTGACCGTCAAAAAGTGCTGCGGCTGATACGATTCTGATTTTATTTTTAGGAATATAAGGTATTTGTGGTTCCATTTTGAGGATATGATTATTTAAAGCTTGCAATTTAAGGAATTTCTAAAAATTTGCCTATTGTTTTTGGTTAATTGTTATTTTAAAGTTTAAGGTTTCAAGTTGTGTTTCCATAAACTTAGGTTTTATTGAAATTCTAACTTTAGCCCTGATCGAAATGGAAAGCCCGGAGTAAAAACAAATAATTTTTCTTGACAAAAAACAACGACCAGCGGAAGTTCGTTTTTTGGCTTAGAAAAATAATTGTTTTTACGAGGACTTGTACAGAAGAGCAGGAAGTAGCTTCTGAAAATTATGATAATATTTTAAAATTTCCAATTTTTTTGTTGTGATTCACTTAAAAAAGTCCAGGCTACAATTCGACTTGTTTTTTGTCCTTGCGACATATCGATAGTTTTTATCTCGACTGCTTGCACTTTGCCAAGTGTTTTATAAATATTTTGTAAGTTTTCTTTTTTAGAAACTAATGTTGTGAACCAAAAAACTTGCATCGGATATTTTGCCGATTCATAAATCATTTGGGTTATGAATCCAATTTCTCCACCATCGCACCACAATTCGGCATTTTGTCCACCAAAATTTAAAATTGGATTTTTAGTTCGAGTCTTTTCTAAATTATTGACTTTTCTAATTGCTGATTTTGTGGCTTCGGAAGCAGAATTATGAAAAGGCGGGTTGCAAATTGTAAATGCAAATTTATCTTCGAGCAAAATGATGTTTTTAAAAACAAAACGAGATTCTACTTGTAATTGTAAACTAATTGCATCGATTAGTTTTGGATTTTGTTCGATGATTTTTTTACAGTTTTGGATTGCCTTTTCATCAATATCGGTTCCTACAAATGACCAATCATAAATTGAGTTTCCGAGTATTGGATATATGCAATTGGAACCTATGCCAATGTCTAGTCCAACGATATTTTCTCCGTTTGGAATAATATTATTGTTTTTTGAAGCCAATAAATCTGCTAGATAATGAATGTAATCTACACGACCTGGAATTGGTGGGCAAAGATAATCTTGAGGTAAATTCCAGTTTTGAATGTCATAATCCATCATTAAAATTGATTTATTTAATGACAAAACAGCATCAGGATTACTAAAATCTATTGTTTGAGTTTCGAATTGCTTCGCCAGTTCGCTAAAGCTCGTGTCGTTTATAAAAACGTATTGTTTTAAGTCTTGATTTGTTGTAATTAATTTTTCGAAATCATATCCAAATCGGTGTAGATTTTTGGGATGCAAATTGGATTTCTCGGAAGTACTTTTCTCTTTCATTATGTTAAATTCAATGCAAATATAGTTATTACAAAGTAGAATTTAATCAAAACATTCCATCATTAATAAATCGCCTTTTTGGTATTCGATTTTGACAATTCCGTCTTCGTTAACGTGGTTGCTATTTCCGTTGCGGTAACCTATTTTTAGAGACTCATTTTTTAGAGGATAAAATAAATTTCGAGTCGAAACTTCGATAACTTCGCCAACTGGTATTAAAGATATTATGGAATTTTTGGTGTACCATTTTTCAAATTTATATGGCAAAAGAAAAATTTTAGAGTGATCATCGATAATTACGATTTTTAATAAGTTTCGGTATTGCACAATATTAGTGATGTTTGCAATTGTATGGTCAGAACGTTTTCCGGTTGCCCAAACAACATTTACGGCAGGTATTTTTCGTTCGATTAAATAATCAAATGCTTTTTCGAGATCGGTTTTATTTTGGTCTGGTGCGTGAATAATCTCTATTGGAAATTGGCTTTCTCGATATTTTTCGACATCAAAGTTTCTGTCGAAATCGCCAATTAGAACATCGACTTTTAAGTCATATTTCATAACTCTTTCAATCGCTGCATCCAGTACTATTATTAATGGGGACCATTCTAAAAGTTGTCCTAACAATTCTGAATTGCATTCTTGACCATTTGCAATTATTAGTGCAGGCTCTTGGTCATCTCGAACAATGTGGTGTGAGGACAAATGGAATGATTTTAATAGATGTAAATATAATTTTTTATTTATTAGAATGTGCAATTTATTTGAATGAGTAAATTTCTGAATTTGATTGTTCTGATAAACTAAAATAGCCTAGCGGATAATTTTCTACATTTGTTAAATTAACAATATTACCTCTGACAGTTGCAGCTGGAGTTTGAAAAGGACCGCCACCAGAATTTCCTGCTACTGTTAAAAGTATGTTTAAATAATTATAATATTTTTTAGATATTCCGTAATGAGAAACTTGCAATTTATCTCCTATTTTTAAATCATCTTTAAAGTCTGAACTAAAAATTTGATTTCCTTGAAAAAAAGTATCTTCGGTAACATTATAATTTGGCAATAAATCTGTAGAATAAACATATTTATATAGATAGTAATTGTCAATATTTGGTGGGTCAACAAAAAAGGCTTTGAATTGAGTTACCTCTTTACCGCCAAAACCTGGTTGGGTGTTTTGTTCTAATTTAGTAATTTCAGAAACTTTCATTAAATTT
>JAYVBR010000231.1:0-7745 GCA_043750395.1 Bacteroidota bacterium
ACTAAGTTTTTATTGGTTTTTAATTCAAAAGTTTTTAAGTGTTTTTAAAATTAAAGCTTTCCATTTATTACTCTTTTGACTCCATCTTTCAATAATTTAACATTAAAATTTATTAATAATCCTAGTTTGCAATTTGATAATTTCAAATAAGTTAATAATTGTGCTAAATGAACGTCATTCAAGCTTTCAACTGATTTTATTTCTATAATGAATTTATTTTCTACAATAATATCAATTCTGTATCCAACTTCTAGTTTTACATCCTCATAAATAAGTGGTAAAGATTTTTGTTTTTCTACAAATAAATTAGTTTTTTTTAATTCGTAAAACAAACATTCTTCATAAGCACTTTCTAACAATCCTGGACCTAAAATTCTATGAACTTTTAAAGCACTTTCAAAAACAATTTTAGATATTTCATTTTCGGTCATTCTATAATTTTTTTTACCACGAAGAACACAAAGATTTACACAAAGGTCACAAAGTTTTATTGTTTTCTAATAACTAGAGACACAAAGATTACAATTAATTCTTTTAAATTTCCTTAGTGAGCATAGTGAAACCTTAGTGTTCTTAGTGGTTAATCTGCTTTTCTAAATCGGCAATTATCAAAACGGCTTTATCATAATCTTGCTGAATCGTGGCATTTGTCGATGGCGCATATCTTGCTATTTCGCAATTTTCGGTTAAATTTATAAATTCTGAAACTGAATTTTCGTTGGCATTATTCGATAATAATAAGGATTCAATATTGATTTTACTCATTTCTGATGTTTCAATATTCAACTTGGCTTTCAAGAAATTGTGCATTGCTTTTTCGAGTGCTATATAAAATTGTTCTTTGTTATTAATTTGTTTTTTGGCTTGCGATAAATATTTTTTAGCCAACTTATTATTCATTTTTAATCGATTACCAATTGTGTCATTATCAGAATTTTCTTTTCTTTTTCTGATAAAAATTATAAGCGGAATCATAAAAAATGGAACAAACATTAAAATATAAAACTTTTTCGAATACAAGAAATCTTTTCGTTTGATATTCGTTAGCTCAGTTTTGGTTATTATCTCTTGAAAAACCAAATTCTTATTTGCTTTAGCGACTTTTTCTTTATTTGATTTAATAGCAGCTACCGATTCGATTGGTCCATCGATTACATCAATCATAATTTCTTTCGATGTGATGGTTTTATAACTTTGTGAACCAAAATCGAAATAACTAAAACTCATTGGTTTTATTGGATATTTCCCTTTGAATTGTGGCACAATTGTATATTTGTCAGAAATGCTTCCTTGGTCGCCAGAAAGCGGCGTTGTGATATTTTCGATGTGTTCTGGATCAAACATTTCGAGAGCTGTTGGTACAACTGGTTTTGGCAACGAAAATAATTTCAAGTTTCCAGTTCCCGATGCTTTAACTTCCAAAACCAAACTTTCGCCGTGTTTCAAACTTGTTTTTGATGGTGTAACCGTAAATTCAAATTTGCCCGCTGCACCAGTAAATCCTTCTGGTTTATTAACTTCTGGTAATGGTTTTACGTTCAAAGTTTTGTTTCCAGCCGATACAATTTTACTGTCTTCAACTATTTGCATTTGTCCGAAAATATCGCGGCGACCAGTTGGCAATTGCACATCTATATTCAAAGCCAATGGTTCAATGGTCAAGTTTCCTGATTTTTGTGGATAGAGAATTACTTTTTTCAGAATTATTGACCGGTAAGCTTCGCCTTTAAAAGTAGTTTGTTCGGCAACCAATTCTTTAATTTCGATGTTTTGGCTCCAGAAATCTTTGTATTTAGGTTTATTAGTCTCGTTAAAGTTAGTTATTCCAATATTATTACTAAAATAGAGTTTATAAACAACCGTAACTGGTTGATTTATGTAAGGATTTGTATTGGAAATATCAGCTATTAAGTGCAATTCAGAATCAGCCGATAATTGTGGTTGTTGGTTCGGATCTCGTGGTTTCGGAATGGCATTGGTAACTGTTATTTTAACAGGATTAGTTTTATAAACTTGTCCATTAATCTCAATCATTGCTGGTTTTATGGTCAAAACTCCTTTTTGTAATGGCAATAAATAATAAGAATAGGCTTTAGCATATGAACTTCGACCGTTTATCCAAGATTGGCTAATTTGTTGACTTGGTCCACCAACAACACGAAATCCCTCGAAATTTGGTGTCGAAAAATTATCGCCATCGGCATTCATAGAAAAATCGACACGCAAAGTTTCGTTCAATCCCAATGTAGTTTTCGAAACCTTGCACTCAAACTGAACTTGAGCATCAATGTACTGAAAACTTACTAAAAATAATAAAATGTATAAAAATCTTTTCATTAATTCGAAAACTAAACTTTTTTTTGTTTGTCATTTCGACTAAGGCGAAATCACATTAGTTGTTCACGTTATTTGATTTCTCCATCGTCGAAATGACAAAAGACTAAATTAATTTCAAATATTCAAAATCTAATTTCAAATTTCAGAAATCTAATTTCAAAACTACCAATCCTTATCAGTCTGAACTGGTTCCCCTTTTTGTTTGCCTTTATTAATTTTGGCTTGCACCTTTTTTTCTTCGTTATTTACAGCTTCCAACAAGTTTTTTAATTGCTCTTGCGAAGCTTTGCTTGGTTCGGGTTTTGGTTGATCTTTGTCGTCTTGTTTTTTCGGATCGTCTTTTGGATCTTCCTTTTTATCGTCTTTTTTGTCCTTATCTTTTTTCTTATCTTTATCTTTATTCGGATTTTCTTTGTCTTTTTTCTTGGCTAATGCAAAATTGTACCTTGTTTCTTCATCTTCTGGGTTGTTCCTTAAAGCATTTTTATAGGCTTCCATTGCTTCTTCATACTTTTTTTCAAGCATCAATGAATTTCCAAGATTGTGATAAGCGTTGTGTTTTTCAGGATGTTCTTTAGATAATGTTGCCGCTTTCGCAAATGCAGATTTGGCTTCTCCACCTGATTTTTGCTTATAAATTGCATTTCCAAGATTGTAACTTGCAACAGCTTTTTTAGTATTCGATGCCGAAATTCTAAAACCAGCTTCGGCTTCGACGTAATTTTTTGACGCAAAATTTTCATTCGCTTTTGGAAAATCTTTGTCTTGAGAGAAGCCCCCTAACCCCCAAAGGGTGAACAAAAGACTTATAATAATTTTCATAATTGTCATATTTATTTTTATTTACCACCATTCCCCCTTCGGGGGTTAGGGGGCTTTCTCATTAAACAAATTAGCTTTTTTAACCCAAGCAGTTTTTCTCTCTAAAAAGAAAACATCTAATAATAATAAAAAAAATGCCATTCCCAAAAACCATTGAAATTGCGCTTGATAATTAGTCATTTGCGTACTTGCAAACTCGTCTTTTTGAATTTTATTCAATTCATTATTTACAAATTCTACTACTTCTTTAGTATTATTTCCAGAGATATAACCTCCATTGGTGCTTTTTCCGATTTTCTTTAAAATGTCAACATTCAATTTTGTAACTACTTGATTGCCTTGTTTGTCATTTTTATAACCTTGCAAAACACCATTTTCTTTCAACGGAATTGGTCCGCCATTTTCGGTTCCGAGTCCAATGGTTATGATTTTTAAACCTAATTTTTTAGCCTCTTCAGCAGCCGATTCTGATCCTTCGGTATGGTCTTCGCCATCGGTAATCATTATCATTAATTTGCTGGTTTTATTGTCTTTCTCGAAAAATTGAGATGATAAGTTTATTGCTTCGACCAACGATGTTCCAACCGATGAAAGCATATCTGTGTTCATAGTTTGCAACATCATTTTGGCAGAATTAAAATCGGTCGTTATTGGCAAAACTGGATATGCCGAGCCAGCATAAGCAATAATTCCGACTCTATCATCGCCCAAACTTGCCATTATTTGCGAAGCCAATTGCTTGCTTTTTTCTATTCGACTTGGAGCAATATCTTCACAAAGCATACTTTTTGAAACATCAATTGCGAAAACAATATCTATCCCTTCACGTTTAATATTTTCGACTTTTGTACCAATTTTCGGGTTTACCAATCCTATTATCAAACATAAAATTGCCAAACAAATCATTACAAATTTTAAAACTGGCTTGAAAACCGATTTTTCTGGACTTAATTTTTTTATTAATTCTAAATCACCAAATTCTTGTTGTTTTTTCTTTTTCCAGAATTGATTGTACATAAAAATGATAACCAAAATTGGTATAATTATTAATAGGTACAAATATTTTTTATCGTCTAATTCCATTTTTTTCTAACCACTAAGTTCACTAAGTTTTTCACTAGGTTCACTAAGTTTTTTTTATTATTATTTGAAATTTAATATTACTGTTTAATTGTGCGCTTTGTGAATTCCTTGTGCCCTTTGTGGTTAATGTTAAATAAATGATCTATAAATTGTGTTTCTTAAAATTATTTCTATCAATAAAAACAAACCCGCCAAAAGAGCAAAAAATCTAAATTTTTCGTCATAATCATAAAATTTTAATTCTTTAATTTCGGTAGTTTCTAGTTTATTAATTGCGTCGTATATTGATTCTAATCGGTCGTTGCTAGTTGCTCTAAAATATTTTCCACCAGTTTTAGTTGCTATGCTTTGCAATAATTTAGTATCAATTTCAACAGGCATCATTTTATATAAAAAATCTCCGTTTGGTGCCAAAGCATACGGGAACATCGCATTTCCGTTGGTTCCAATTGCGATTGTATAAACTTTTATTCCAAATTTTTTGGCGATATCAGTAGCAGTTTCTGGTTCTATAAAACCCGCATTATTTACACCATCGGTCATAAGAATTACAATTCTGCTTTTGGCTTTACTGTCTTTCAATCGGTTAACTGCTGTTGCTAAACCCATTCCTATTCCTGTTCCATCTTGCAATCTTCGGTCGTATTCTATGCTTTTTATAGCCTCAAGAATGATGGTTTTATCGCTAGTTACAGGCGTTTTTGTATAAGCTTCAGATGCATAAACGACTAGTCCGATTCTGTCGTTTGGTCGTTCCATTACAAATTTTTCGGCAACGACTTTCAATGCTTGCAATCTGTTTGGCTTTAAATCTTTGGCGAGCATACTACCCGAAACGTCGGTTGCTAAAACAATATCTAAACCTTTAGTGCTTTTGGTTTTGCTGCTAACATCAACCGTTCTTGGTCTTGTCAAGGCAATAATTATTGCGCTCAAAGCAATTAATCGAAAGACGAATAAAAACGGTTTCAGTTTTGATAAAAACGAACTTGTATTGCCAAATCCTTTGGTAGAACTGATTTTTAATGTTGCCGAATTTCTGTTTTTCGTATAAAAATACCAAGCAATTGCGAATGGCAAAAGCAAAAACAACCAAAAAAATTCTGGATTTACAAAGTTGATATTTTCCATTATTTGGTGGCAGCTTTTAGTTCGATAGAGTTTTTAATTCTATCGATAATTTGTTTTGAGTAAGTGTCACCTAACTTGTGAATAATTAAGATCTGTTGTACTGCATTATTTTCTCCAAAAAATAAAATCTCATAATAAAATTTATAAGGTATTTTTTTAATTAAATCTAACCTTGAAGCGCTACCATATATATTGACACCTTTGACACCTTCTTTAGTTTCAATATCTTTTTGTTTAACAGTTATATTTTTAAAATCCAACCCTTCTAATAATTGTAACGCCAATTTATCTGATCCATCAAAACCAGAAGTCACTTCTTGTTTTGCTTCATAAATAGTTAATGAAACACTAAATTCATCATAAATGTTACCAAATGCAAATACATTTAAATCTTTTATATATGAAAAACCACTTTTTGGAAATATCTTTTTTGAATCTAATCTGTTCAAAACTTTTGGAGTTGAAATTGTTACATTTGGATTTCCGTAATCGCTTGTTATCCAATTGCTTTCAAGCAATTCTTTAGTTGGATGTCCAATTATTGAATCTTTTACATAGCTAAAACCTTTAATTAAAATAAAATACATTGTCGTTGCCGATAATAAAAATAATGTAAGAATAATTACTAAAGTAATGCGTTTCTTTTTTTGCTTTTTTAAAACATTTTTTCTTTTGATTTCGGCATCAAATTCTGCATTTTCATCTTCGATTTCTTCGGTCGGAATAGATTGATGTAATGAAATTATTGATTTTTCAATTCGCTTGAAATCTTCTTCAATTGCAGTTTGATTTGGTTCGACTTTTGCAAATTTTACCAAATCGGCTTGACGCAAAACATTTTCTAAATTGGATAACGATTGTTTTGTGAATTTTAATTTTTTGTCGGTCGATGCTTTTCGTAAACCAGCAATTAACTCTGATGTTGTGCTTTCTTTAGCAGGAATTTCTATAACTTCTTCGATATAATCACGAGCAATATCCGTCAATTCTGAATAATAATTCTTGATTTCGCCTTTTTGCCAAAGTTGTTTGGTTTCAAGAATTTTCAGCATTCCGATTGCCTTTTCGATTGGCGTTTTGTAAACAACTTCTTCGATTTTTTTCTTTTGGTATTTTTTTGTAAAAAAATATATCAAAAATCCTATTCCAATAAAAAATATTAATCCGAAAACATATTTCCACCAATTGCTACTAGCATTTTCGACTTGCGAGATTGGTTTTATGTCATACATTTTTTGTTTTAAAGTATCAACTAAAACATCTTTTACATCAACCGAAATAGTATCTGACAAATATGATTTTTTATTGATTAAAACCGTCATTTTCGGAATTACATATCGACCAGAATCGAATTGTGTCAATCCATAACGCTTTATTAAATCGTATTTATCGTCTTTTCGAACAGTATCAATTACATAATTTCTAATGACTTCTAATTTACCGAAACTTTTTGTGCTAGGAAAAACAACTGTTGACAAGGTATCGACTGTTGTTTTTAAAGTTAAATTGAATTGTGCTCCAATTTTAATAATTTTTTTATCAATTTTAGTTTCGACTAAATTTTGTGAAAAAATTGTCGTTGTAAAAAAAATTGATAATATGTACAGATTTATTTTCATTAAAAGTTTTAGAATCTTTTGATTAACGAATGATGATTAACGATTCTTGATTTTTGATTTTTGTGTTTTTAAAAAATTTTGATTAACGAATGATGATTTAAGGTGTTTAAAAATTATTTCACATTGTTTTTTGCGGTTTTTATACTAGCTACAAAAATTGATATTAATTCATTTGCTTCTTTTTTAATATCAATTAAATCGTTTACGTTAGATATTAATTTTGCTTTTTCAATTATTTTTAAGCAAACAAAAGTTTCTCTTAATTCTTTTAGGCAGATTCCCATTTTATGTACAAAATCTTTTGGACTTTCTGCACTTTGAGCTTCACCATAGTTTAAAGCAGGCGAAGTTCCTGAACGAATTATTTGCCCAGCAAGATGATTTCCAGCATAATTTTTTTCAAATTTATTCGAGCAAATAATAATATTTGCTGCAAAATCAATTAATCTATCTTCTAATTCTTGTTTGTTCATTATTTATTGTTCTTTATTTTCATCAAATCTGAAATCAAAAATCGTCAATCATCAATCAAAAATCTTTACCGCGATTTAAAATACCCCAAAAGATTTGTTACATAATTTTCGTCAACACGAGTATTGACAGTGCCTGAACCTGATTTACTGAACGTTTCTTTGAAATATTTTACTTTTTCGGAATAATATTTTTCATAATTCATTCTCACGGTTTTTGAACCAGTATTTATCAATTCGATTTTTCCAGTTTCGGCGTCAAGCATTTCTACCATTCCAATAT
>JAYVBR010000232.1:0-3338 GCA_043750395.1 Bacteroidota bacterium
TCAAGTAGCACCAGGACTTAATGGTGTTGTGCCACAATTATCTTTGAATTATTCAAGCCAAAGCGGAGAAGGCATTGCTGGTGGAGGTTGGAACCTTGGAGGTTTGTCGGGAATATCTAGAATTCCAAGTACTAAATTTCACGATGGCACCGATGACCCGATCGATTTTGATGCTTTAGACCGTTTTGCTCTAGATGGACAACGATTAATTGTTAAGGCTGGCACAACTGGCGTTTATGGTGCCAACAACACAGTTTATGAAACCGAAAATTTCTCGAATGTAAAAATAACGTCTTTTGGCGTACACCCAAGTGGTGCCAATTATGGACCTGCATGGTTTAAGGTGGAATATCCTGATGGTTCTTGGGCTACTTATGGCAATAATACCTCAAGATCCATTTTGACTTGGGCAATAGATTATTGGCAGAATCCACAAGCTGTAAGTATTTTATATTCATATACAACAACTAATAATTCACTTTATATAGATGCTATAAAATATGGAGCAACTGCACTAAACACAGCTCTCAATGAAATTAAATTTCAATATCAAAATAAAAACACTGAACAAGCTTATTTTGCTGGAATATTAATTGAAGACAATAAACAATTAGCAGTAATTGATGTTGTAGGACTTAGAAAATATGTTTTTACATTATCTTTCGAATTGATTAATAATTTAAAAAGAAGAACATTTAAAATTGAAGAAAAAAATAGTGATGGTTCATTAATTTTAAATCCAACTATTTTTAAATACGGAAATTATAATGAAGAAGATGCAAAAGTCAATATGCGCTCTGCAAACAGCTATTCTGCACAAAATTTCATATCTATTTCCGGAAATTTCAATGGAGATGCTCTTAGCGATTACATCATAATGCCTACTAATTTATCATTGAACGAATTGCATTTTGGCAAAGATGATGCTACAACAAACAATTGGCCTATACCTGCATTTGGTGGTTTGGCACTTGAAGGGTTTACTTATATAAAAACATTTGCGACATCTTTTATTAAAGACAATAAATTATATCCTAGAAATGGCTGGACTGTAATTAAAAGAAGGTATCCAAACCAAAACGCTGAGTTTGACTTTCATAATTTTTATTATGACAGCAATTTGCCCGATGCGGTTCATCAACAAGTTAAAACAATAAACATTGTGAGTTTTGGGGCAACAAGTTCAGTTCCAGGAACAATTCCAGCCAATTTTTATCCAGGTGATTTCAATGGAGATGGAATTACAGATGTCTTAAGTATTCTTTCGGTTGGTTCGGGTTCGTTAAATAAAGTAATTTTAACCGATTTGAATACAAACGTTCCAACAAATTACAACACAGTTTATGGAACAATAGCTTATGCACAAATTGGACCTGCAACTTCATTTATAAATAAAGATTCTAAAGTTGAAATTATTGATTTCAATGGCGATGGTCAATCTGATTTTTTGATTCAGGACAGCACAGGAATCAAGGTTTATACGCTTAGCAAAACCAATGCTTCAATAATTTTATTGTCTCATTCTCCCAATTATGGTGTGAGTGCGTTAGACGTATTAAATGCAAATTTTAACGTTTTCACTGGTGATTTTAATGGCGACGGTAAAACTGATATTGCCCTTCAATCTAAAATTAATAACACTGATATTTGGAGATTTTTAATTTCGACTGGGGTTACATTTACAAGTTTTGTAAAGTCGATAGGGGTTTTATATCAAAATAATGTAGAAAAAAGTTATTTCGTTTTTCATGAACAAGTCCCAAATTCAGGAGTAATATTTAGAAAAGATGCAAAAACAAGAATTTATAATGATTGTATTGTTAGTGATTTTGATGGTGATGGCAAGACAGATATTTTAGTTAACAATAAAGAAATTTCGTCGCATGTTCTTACTACATCTAGTTTAGGAACGTATTCAGTAGATTACACCTATCAAAACATGACTTGGAGCCATAATTTCCAATTGGTAAAAAACACGGGCTTATCTGGAAATGATATCACTTTTACAAATGGACAAAATATAGCTAGACCATCTAATTGTTTCAATCATCCTGGTTGTACAAATTGCCCTGTTGGTCTGCCATATATTAGCCCGATACAACAAATTTGTTACATACCAGACGACGGGAATAATGCTCTATGGGACATACCAATTATAGATTCCAACGGTAATTTAACTTTAATAAAAGGGCACAAAATACAATCGTTTAACTTTAAAAAAGAAAGAAAGAAAAATTTTATATATGAAATTACAACTGGAAATGGCGTTAAAGAAGAAATTTCTTATTCCCCTTTTTCTAAAACCGATGGTTACAATTCTCCTTTTCCAAATATAGATATTGTACCAGTTGACAATGGATTATTGGTTGTTTCGCAAATTATTAAAACAAGTAAAAACCATAAAAAGTTACAAATTTTCAATTTTAGTGATCCAGTTGTCAATACTTGGGGTCTAGGTTTTTTGGGTTTCAAGAAATCGTATCGGTCTGATTGGTTTGACTATTCTAGCACGCCGAATTTCAGCAAAGTGATTTTTAATATCTACAAAAGTGATTTATTTTTAAGAGGAGCCAACACCGAAAGCTGGCAAGTTTTCGACAAGCCAAATACCAATTTTGATTTGCCAACAACGGTCTATTTCAGCAAAAGTGTCAATATCTACAATACTTTAGCCGACGCCTTGCAATCCAACAAAGTATTCAAACTAAAAAACACCAAAACCGAAACTTGGAACACTTTAAGCAATATAAGCAGCGAGTCAACAAGTGTTTTAGATGTTTACAACAACCCAACATCGACATCAACCCATATTAAAAACAACGGCGTTATCGAGAAAACAACCGTTAGCACAATTGTTTATGACAACCAACCCACAGCAACTACATTTGTTATTGGGCGACCAACAAGCAAAATTTTAAACACCAAAATTTATCCAGGTCAAGCCGATGAAGACATTTCAATTTCTGATGAAAAATATACTTACAACAACCATTTGTTGACTAAAATCGAGAAAAAAGCCACCAACTCTGGGTTAACATCTGCTCTACTAACCGAAGATAATGAATTTGATCCTTATGGAAACATCAAGAAAAAAACCATAACAGCAGTTGGCGAAACCCCCAGAATAACCAGTTTTGAGTACAGTGCAACCTACGGCAGCAGATTTTTGACCAAAAGTATTGATGTCGAATTACTCGAAACCGTTTATACTTATGACCCAATAACAGGTCAGGTTTTAACAGAATTAATGCCGTCTATTTCTGGATTTCCGTTATTGACGACCAACACTTACGACACTTGGGGCAAAAAAATAAAAGTAAAAAATTACCTAAACAAAG
>JAYVBR010000233.1:0-7724 GCA_043750395.1 Bacteroidota bacterium
ATTTGTTCGCCTTCATTTCCGTTTGAAACATAAATTATTTTAGTTTTATGTTTTATTTCAAATTTTCTTAACATTAAGTCATTAGCTAAAATCGAACCATATTTATCATAAAACTTATCTGATTTAATTTTTATTAAGTTTTCTTGATAATCTGTATATGCTTTTCCACAACCAAAAATTGGTGTTTTGTGATAAATAAGAATTGTGTCGGTTAATTTTTCTAGTTTTAGTTTATCGAAAAATAGTTCATAAGGTGAATCAGAATTTTTTACGATATTTAATGAATCATTTTTTTTACAAAAAACAATCGATATAATTAAAAAGAAAAAAACTGCAATTTTTTTCATAACTAATCAATAATATCAAATCCGCAATAGCGACGCAAAACTTCTGGAATAACAATTCCTTCTGGCGTTTGATAATTTTCTAGAATTCCTGCCAAAACTCTTGGCAATGCCAACGCACTTCCGTTTAAAGTATGCGCCAATTGAATTTTACCTTCTTTGTTTTTATAACGAAGTTTTAATCTATTTGATTGAAAAGTTTCAAAATTAGATACTGATGAAATTTCTAACCAACGGTCTTGCGCTGTAGAAAAAACTTCGAAATCATAAGTCATTGCCGATGCAAAACCCATATCGCCACCACAAAGTCTTAGAATTCTGTATGGCAATTTCAGTTCTTTCAAAATGCTTTTAATGTGTTCGACCATACCTTCCAAGGCTTCATAAGATTTTTCTGGATGTTCAATTCTAACGATTTCGATTTTATCAAATTGATGCAAACGATTTAATCCACGAACGTGTGCGCCCCAAGAACCTGCCTCGCGACGGAAACAAGGTGTGTAACCAGTGGCCAAAACTGGCAATTCGCTTTCTTGCAAAATTACATCACGAAAAATATTTGTAATTGGCACTTCGGCAGTAGGAATAAGGTATAAATCATCCTTGGCATCGTGGTACATTTGTCCTTCTTTGTCAGGCAATTGACCAGTTCCATAAGCTGATGCCTCGTTGACTAAATGCGGCACTTGATATTCCAAATAACCTGCATCGGTGTTTTTATCTAAAAAATAAGAAATTAAAGCGCGTTGCAATTTGGCACCTTTACCTTTATATACAGGAAAACCCGGAGCTGTTATTTTGGTTCCTAATTCGAAATCGACAATGTCATATTTTTTAATCAAATCCCAATGTGGCACTGCGCCTTCGTGCAATTTTGGAATTTCGCCTTCTTCGAAAATATTTAAATTCTCTTCAGGAGTTTTTCCTTCTGGAACCAAATCGGCTGGTGTGTTGGGCAATGTATATAATTTGTCTAATAATTCACTAGCCAAAACATCTGTTTTATCAGATAAAATTTTGCTTTTTTCTTTATTAGAATGTACTTTTTGTTTTAATATTTCGGCTTTCGATTTCTCGCCAGATTTCATTAACTCGCCAATATCTTTAGATAATTTATTAGTTTCGGCAAGCAAATTATCCATTTCTAATTGAGTTGCACGACGGTTTTCGTCTAGCGCAACTACTTCGTGAACGGTTTGTGTTGCATCGATGTTTCGTTTTGCCAATGCTTTAATGACTTTTTCTTGATTTTCTCTAATAAATGCTATTTGTAACATACTTTTACTTTAATTAAGTGAGCAAATTTAGGGAATTTGTTTTTATAAAAAGCGAGAATTTGGTCGAATAAATGTCAGGATTTCAATTTTATGAGGTCTTTAGCTAATGTTTATTACATTATTATTTATATTTGCCTAAAAAACCAATCATTATGAAAAATATTTACTTGTTTATTGCAATCATTTTTGCATTATCTGCAAAAGCGCAAGAAAACAAAGAATTCGAACAAATGGTCGAGGCCGAAATGAAATCGGCATCAAGAACCATAAATTTGGCTGTTAATCCAAACACTTTAAATTACGATATTACTTATCACAAATTAGAATTGACTGTTGATCCAGCTGTTTTATACATTGATGGAAAAATTACAACAACTTACACTGCGACTCAAAATATGTCAACATTAACGTTTGATTTATATGATAGTATGATAGTAAGTTCGGTTAAAAAAAACGGTGTCAATTTAAATTTTACACAGCTTGGAACTAAAGAATTGGTAATCACACTACCAACAATGCAAATGATAGGAATTTCGGCAACGGTAGAAATTACTTATGGTGGAATTCCTCCACAAGGTCAAGGTTTTGGTTCTTTTGCTGTCGAAACACATAATAATGTGCCAGTAATGTGGACATTATCAGAACCGTTTGGAGCAAGAGATTGGTGGCCTTGCAAACAAGATTTGAACGATAAAATTGATTCTATTGATGTTTATATTACTGCTCCAAGCGAATATGTTGCGGTTGCAAATGGTGTTGAACCAGAAGCTCCAGTTGTAAACGGTGCATTAAAAACAACACATTTTAGACATCAATATCCAATTCCGGCTTATTTAATAGCAATTGCTGTTACAGATTATCAGGTTTATAACCAACAAGGTGGATTAGGCACACCTGCAAGTCCATTTTTTCCGATAACAAACTATATGTACCCAGAAACTGCTGCTGCAAATATTGCAAGTTTGGCTCCAACACCATCTATTATTAATTTTTTTGAGACTAAATTTGGTGCTTATCCGTTCAGAAACGAAAAATATGGTCACTGCCAATTTGGTTGGGGTGGAGGAATGGAACATACGACAGTTTCGTTTATGACTGCAAATGCTAGCGGTGCTTATCGCAGAAGTTTAATCGCTCACGAAATGGGTCACCAATGGTTTGGCGATAAAATAACTTGTGGCACTTGGAAAGACATTTGGTTAAACGAAGGAATTACGGAGTATTTAAGTGGTTTGGTAGTAGAACATTTAGATGGAAACACGGCTTTTAGAACTTGGAAAACTGGAAAAATAACAAGTATAACCAATATAGTTAGTCCTGATACAACTAATTTGTATTTAACAGACAGTGAGGCTTTAATTGTAAATAGAATTTTTAGTAGTACAGTTACTTATAACAAAGGTTCAATGGTAACTCATATGTTACGAAATAAATTAGGCGATGCTTTGTTTTTTCAGGCTATGAACACTTATATCAATAATCCACAATTTACCTATAAATATGCTGTTACAACTGATTTTAAAGCCCAAATGGAAACTATTACGGGTTTAAATTTGACCGAATTTTTTAATGATTGGGTTTACGGTCAAGGTTATCCTAAATATACAATTTCGGTACAAAACTTGTCTGGCAATCAAGCAAAAATTATTGTTAATCAGACTCAAGTAAATTCTACTGTTTCTTTTTTTGAAATGCCTTTGGAAATTAAAATCAATGGTGCTGGTGGTGCGACTCAAATTTTACGAGTTGATAATATTTCGAACGGTCAAGAATTTATTGTTCCAACAAACTTTTTGATTACAAGTGTTTCATTTGACCCAGAAAAAAATGTTGTTTCTAAATCTAATGTTATAACTTTAAATTCAGTTTTAGCAAATGAAAATTTTGAATTGGAAAAAAGAATTATGATATCACCAAATCCTGCAACTACAGTTTTGAATATCGAAACGCCAAGCAATGTGAATTTTGAAAATGCTTCGATTTATAATTTATTAGGTCAAAAAGTTTTAGAAAGTAATTTGCAAAACGTTTCGGTTTCTGGATTATCAAACGGAATTTATGCAATTAGTATCAAAACTTCTGAAGGTTTGGTTAGCAAGAAATTTGTAAAGAATTAATTTTTACTAAAATATAAATTTAAAAAAAAGCTGTTGAATTCAATCAACGGCTTTTTTTAATGAAATATCATACTTGTTGAGCATAATTTTTGAAAGTATAAATAAGGAACGGTTTTTGTGAATAGTTTGTCGAATGGAATTTATTATTTTGAAGAAAAAACTTCAAAAGCATTAATTCATAAAAAATTCATAAAAAACTAATTTTTGAAATTAATTGTCAAATACTCAATCTATAATTAACTTTGCAATTGTAATACTTCTTGTGTAGGTGTAAATTCCTTTTGGCAATTTATTTTTAATTTCTGAATATTTCAATTTAAAATTTAATTTACAATCTAAAAAATCGATTATTTTTTGAGCTAATTTATTTTTCAAATCCTTCTGTTTGATATACTTGAAACAAATTATCGTAAAATAAAATAAATCCTGACAAGCCATCTAGTAAACCTATTCTTTGTTCAGTATTAAAATTGTTCCAAATATCTCTTTCAATTTTTTGTAAATTATCTTGTATTCTCAAAAGTGTCTGTTAAAGTGAATTTATATTTATTTCCCAGTTTCTATAAACTGTAATGCTCTCTCTAAAACCTCATCACGACCTTCTTGAATGCCTTTTATTGTTGGTTTTACTTCGATATCTGGAATGATTCCGATTCGTTGGGTTTCGCGACGGTCGGGATAGTAAACGCCAAGTCCTGTAAATTGTGAATGAAAAGCAGGAATGTAATCTATACCACTAACATTACCATCAGCGCCAGCGGTTTGACTGCCAATAATTGTTGTGTTGCCTGCAGTTTGAAAACACATTGCAGTCCATTCTGCTTGGCTTGCAGACATTTCGTTTAAAAGCAAAACAATTTTGCCTTTGTAATAATTTGGATTATTTGAACCGCAAGTAGAATTTCCAGACCATTTGAATCTGCCTGGATAAGTTAAATCAGGTCTTGTATAAATTGCAAATATTTTTTCTTGAGCATTCAGAAATTTTGAAATTTCTTCATAAGTGTTATTTGGATAATTTCTCATATCAAAAACTATTGCTTTGGTTGATTGCAATTTTTCAGTCATTGCAATAATGTTTTTTTCTTTTAATAAACCCATATCAACGTATCCAATATTATTGTCTAATATCTTGAATCGTTCTTTTTTAGATAAACTGTTTCTTTTTTCATTAAGCATAAATCTATTACTTTCATAGTCAGTCCAATTTATTATTTTTTTTGTTTTTTTACCATCAATTAAAAATTCTAAAGTAATATTTTCTGCATTCCCTGATAAAATTGGTTCTACAATGTTATACAAATAAAAAGATTCGTTAGAACCACTAATTAAATTTCTTTTTTCTAAAATGTTTTCGTTTATAGTTTTATCATTTACTTTAGTAATAACATCACCAACTTTAACATCAAAAGTTGTTGTAATATCATTATCTAAAATTTCCATAACAATCATTTTGTCATCAATAATCTTGCAAATTATTGGTAAATAATATTTTGGTCTATTATTATACTCAACAAAAACTACGTGCGAATCGTTTAATTTAACAGTTAGTTTACGCATAGCTAAATAAAAATCAGATTCGTTTTGAGCGCTAATAAAATTTGGCATCATTTCTTCAAGAGTTGTATCCCATTTTTTATCCATAATATATTTATAGGGATAATAATATTCAATAATATTCCAATAACTAAAAAAACCAAGTATTCTTTCTTGTTTTTCTTCAAATTTATAGTTTGAATAATCTTCATTTTTTATTGAGATATTATTAGCACGAAACGTATGGACGTAATGTTGCAATCCTTGATGTCTATTTCTTTCTATAAATCGGAATTGCTTAGACAACTTTTTAGAGAATAGTTTGTTTTTATCAATCCAAGATAAATCGAAATTTTTATCAAAATAAAGAGTGTCTTTGGGTTGAACAATTGGTTCTATTTTTTTAATTTCTCCTAATGATGTTATCCAGTTTTCGATAACCAAAGCAAAATCTTCTTTTGTTTTGGCGTTTTCAATTTTCGGTAAAACTTCAAAAAGTTGTTTGTCCCAATTCAATTCTCCACTAGCAACTTTTGGGTGATAATATTTCAAGAAACCCCAAACTTTGCAAGTTGCATAGAGTTTTTGATTTTCGGTAATACTATTTTGCGAAAATATTGATTGACTTGAAATTAAAACTAGAAAAAATATTTTTTTTAACATTTTTGATTTTTTTGTAGATTAATAAAATTTCTTAAAAACAAAACAAAATGTTATTATCCACAACTATTACACCAAGATATGTACGGTCCAGACATATTGTAACAACAACTAGATTGTGTTGCTATTTTATCAATAACTCCACCTTTAACATTCTTTTTTTCTATGCTAGTCAACTTAATAACTTTCAAATTTTTTAATTCTAATTTTTTCATAAATATTTGGTTTAAATATTTCAGATTAAAATAGCAACTACTTAAATAAATAGTTGCTAAATTCTAAAAAAAATAAATTTTTAATCTCTTGGTTTATTACACCACTCTACATAGGGACCAGAATAAATATTGCATGTACCAGAGGTCTCCCATTTGATACCACCTTTTACATTTTTTTTCTCTTCAGTTGTCAATTTTACAACTTTTAAATTTTTTAATTCTAACTTTTTCATAATTAAATTTTTTATTTATTAATAATTGTTCAATCAAAACAATTACATACAAAAAATTTAGAAATAAGAATCGTGCACAAGCCATTGCCAAACGAATGTAAGAATAATTTTAACTAAAACAAACTTAGGTAAATGTTAAATGTTAAAAAATGCTTTTTTAAGCAAAAAATATGCTAATTAAAGCATATTTATTACATTTTAAAAAAAAATATCAAACAAAAATCGATAGACGAAATTACAAAAAGGTTTAATCAAGCAGAATTTGCTTTTAGGCTGGGCATGGATACTTCTAATTATGGTCTTAGAGAAAACGGTTTGACCAAAATTTCTAAAAAAGAATGGGACAAAATGGCAAAAGAACTAAATGTGAAATTCGAAGAAATTTATGACCCAGAAGACGGAATATATGTTATAAATGGAGATTATGCTCATGGTAATTTTGGCAACAACCATACTTTTAACAATAATTCGGAATTTGTTTTTGAAACAATGAAAAAATATATTACAAAGTTAGAAGAAGAAAACGTTATATTGAGAGAAGAAATTGCTTGTTTGAAAAAATAAATAATAGCAATGTTTAAAGACAGGTTTGATTAGGGTTTTAATAGTTTTAAAAAAGTTATCCAAAAACAAGAAATTGCTAGGTTGTTTTATTAAATAAAAGTTTTGAAAGGTTTATTCATTTTTTGTATATTTGTGTTTTGAAATTAAATACTTATGAATTTACTTGAGAGAATTACAATTAATCCAGAAATTGTTCACGGTAAACCTGCAATTCGAGGAATGCGTTGGACAGTCGAAATGATTATAGATCTATTAGGATCTGGAATGTCGGGAGAGGAAATCATTGAAGACCATCCTGAATTAGAAAAAGAAGATATTTTGGCTAGTTTGAAATTTGCTAGAATGTATTTGTCTGGTCAACCGCTACAAAACATTAATTAATTAAATTTCTTTGCGATGTTCACATTTCAATAAAACTTGTGAAATTTTTAATTTCTAAAAATTACGAATGCACTCACGTAAACACAATTTTAGACTAATGGTTTACCAAAGACTATGACATTGCCAAATACACTGACCAAAATAATTTAATCTTAATAACAAAAGACGCAGATTTTAGAGACAGTTATTATCTTAAAAATACTCCGAAAAAACTAGATAAAATTAATTTAGGTAATATTACAAATGCTGAATTAATTTTAATTTTAGACGAAAATTTATCTAAAATTGGGCAATTATATTAAACCGATAAATTTATATTACATATTCTGTATATTTGTAAATGCAAAAATTAGAAATAACATCGATGAGCGTTTCCGAGATGGAAGACTTATTGAAA